>JAFUQL010000354.1 GCA_017472375.1 Oscillospiraceae bacterium
CCTGCGGCGGCCCGGCAGCAGCGGGCAGCGGGCAGCCCCCAGCTGCAGCGCCAGCCCGGCCAGCCGCAGCGGTTTGAGCCGCACAGCAAACCCGGCCGCAGCCGTTCCGGCGCACCGGCCGCTGATTCCAAGCGAGGAAAGAACCAGACCCAATGGCAAAGTCGTTCCGAAAACTCAAGCGCAAAGCGCAAAAAGCGCTGAAAGCCGTCCAGAACATCGGTGCAGGGGCACTGCTTGCGGCCGTGTTCATCTGCATTTTTTGGCCGGCCATGGGTACCGGTGTGGACCTGCCCTTCGGCGGGCCGGAGGAATGGCTGGACCGAGCTCTCGATGTCACCGGCCTTGCGCCGGCCTCCGGTGTACAGCTTCCGGAGAGCGGTCCCTTTGTCTGCGCACTGGACGTGGGGCAGGGGGATGCGGTGCTGGTGGGCGACAGCGGCCATTTTGCGCTGATCGACACCGGAACGCCTGCCGCAGCGGAGGAGATGATCGCCGCACTGGATGACCTGGGTGTGGACCGGCTTGAAGTGCTGGTGCTGACCCATCCCCATGAGGACCACATCGGCGGTGCATCCCGTCTGCTGGAGGAGATCCCGGTGGAATGGATGGTTCTGCCGGATGTGGATCTGTGCCCGGAGCTGAGTTCCTACACCTATGAAAAGCTGCTGGTCCAGGCGAACATGCAGGAGATCCCCGGTGCGGTGCCGTCGACCGGCGACAGCTTTGCCCTTGGCGGAAGCACCCTGTCGGTGGTCGGTACTGGGCTTGCGGGCGCGAAAGATTACAATCAGATCTCGCTGGCTGTTCGGTTCGACGGGCCTGGATTGTCCTTTTTGGCCACCGGCGATGCAGAGGAAGCTCTGGAGCTGGCACTGGTTGCCAGTGGTGTTTCTCTGCGTGCGGACGTGTTCAAAGCGGGCCATCATGGATCTGACACCTCCAACTCGGCTGCCCTGCTGGCCGCGGTGCTGCCCAAGGTGGTGCTTGTGAGCTGCGGTGCTGACAATGACTATGGTCATCCGCATCAGGGGCCGCTGGCGCGCTTTGGCATGGTCGGCGCACAGGTGCTGCGTACCGATGAGCAGGGGATCCTGCTGGTGACACCAAGGGAAGACGGGGCTGGCCTGACCACAGCGGTGAGCCGTGAGAGCGAAGCGGCCTGAGAAATGAAAATTTTTTCAAATAACCTATCAAATGGGTGGACTATTGCGCAGTTTTGCGCTATGATTAGGTAAAGTGCCGGCGGCGGGGTCTTTCGGGGCTCCGCCGCCGGTTGCAATCCAGTGATAAGAGGGAATGGGAAAATGTACATTCGTCAGTTGTTTGCGCAGAAAAGCTGCGTGTTTTCCATGGAGATCTTCCCGCCGAAGCAGACGGTCGGGTATGAGAAACTGCAGGTATCCCTGCGGCAGATGGCACAGCTAAACCCTGATTTCATCAGCGTGACCTATGGCGCGGGCGGCTCGGCGGGGGGGATCTCCACCTGTGAGCTGGCGTCCTTCCTCAAAAATGAACTGAAGGTGGAGCCGCTGGCCCACATCATCTGCATGGGCTCGGAGCAGGACACCATCCGCCCCACATTGGATGAGTTGTTTGCGGCAGGCATCCAGAACATTCTGGCCCTGCGGGGTGACCGCAGCCCGCTGCGGCCGGAGAGCCACGACTTCCCCCATGCCAGCGATCTGGCGGCGTTCATCCGCAGCAATTATGGAAGCTTCGGGCTGTCCGGTGCCTGCTACACGGAGGGCCATGCCGAGAGCCCCAGCCTTGCGGCGGACGTGGCCAATCTGCGCATCAAGCAGGAGGCCGGTGTGAGCCATCTGATCACCCAGCTGTTTTTTGACAATCTGTACTACTACCGCTTTTTGAATCTGGCCCGCCGGGCTGGTGTGGATCTGCCGGTGTCCGCCGGCGTGATGCCCATTGTGAAGAAACAGCAGATCGAGCGCACGGTGGCGCTCTCCGGTGCATCCCTGCCGCCGAAGTTCTCCAAGATGATCAGCCGCTGGCAGGACGACGAAGCGAGCCTGTTTGAGGCGGGCATTGAGTATGCGGTGGAGCAGATGCGCGATTTGATCGAGGGCGGTGCGGACGGTGTTCACCTGTACGCCATGAACAACCCGGTGGTAGCGAGCCGGGTCTATGAGGGCATCCGTGATCTGCTGCCCTCCCGGGGCTGAGGCTGTGCGCCTGCAGCTGCCTGTCGCTCTGCGGCGGGAAGAGGTATATCGCTATATGGGCTGCCCCCAGGATGACCCGACTGCTGCTGCGCTGCTGGATGTCTGTGAACCGGAACTGCTGGCCGCAGTGCAGCCCAGAGGGACGTGGCGGGTCCTGTTCAGGCAGGATGCACCGGAAGGGCTGTACCTGGATCCGGGAGATGTCGGGCGTCATCTGGTGGGGTGCGACCGCGTTGTACTGATGGCGGTGACCCTGGGTGCTGGTGTGGAGCGGCTGCTGCGCCGTTATACAGCAGCGGATGTGGCACTGGCTTCGGCAGCGGATGCAGCCGGGAGTGTGCTGGCAGAGCAGGCTGCGGACGAACTCGAGCGCATCCTGCGGGAGCAGTTTGCTCAGCAGGGGCTGTACATGACTGGCCGGTACTCGCCCGGTTATGGAGATTGGCCCATTCAGGTGCAGCGGGAACTGTGCCGTATTTTGGATACAGGCCGGAGCATCGGCCTCGGCGTGAGCGAAAACAGCCTGATGGCGCCCCGAAAAAGCATCACAGCGGTGCTTGGCGTAGCCGACCACCCGGTGACAGGGAAGCTGGCGGGCTGCGGAAATTGTGTATTAAGGGATACCTGTGCGTATCGGAAACGAGGGAAGACCTGTGCAGATCGGTGATATTTTCAAAGGAGAGCGCTACATTTTTCTGGATGGCGGCATGGGTACCATGTTGCAGGCGGCCGGTCTGCCGGTGGGTGAGCGCCCGGAACTTCTTGCCGTGAACCGGCCGGAACTGCTCACCTCCATTCATAGGGCGTATATCGATGCGGGAAGCGACATCGTGTATGCAAACACGTTCGGTGCATCGGCTAAAAAGCTGGCGGGCAGCGGGTACACGGTGGAGCAGTTGGTGCCCGCGGCACTGGAATGTGCCCGGAAGGCAGCCGCGCCCGCCGGGGCGCTGGTCGCGCTGGACATCGGGCCGCTGGGCGAACTGCTGGAGCCTGCGGGCACCCTGCGCTTTGAGGAGGCCTGCGAACAGTTCAAGCGCATCGTCTGTGCCGGCCGTGACCATGCCGACCTGATCGTGCTGGAGACCATGACGGACCTGTATGAAGTAAAAGCGGCGCTGCTCGCTGCAAAAGAGAACAGCAGTCTGCCGGTGATGGTGTCCATGACCTTTGAAGAAAATGGCCGCAGCTTTACCGGCTGCAGCGTGGAGAGCTTCGCGGCTACCGCCGTGGGCCTTGGCGCCGATGCAGTGGGCATCAACTGCTCGCTGGGCCCTGCGGAGATCTTCCCCATGGCAAAAGCTCTTTGCGAGGCCACCCGCCCCGGTGTACCGGTATTTGTGAAGCCAAACGCCGGTCTGCCCCGGGCGGACGGCAGCGGTTATGACATTACGCCGCAGAGCTTCTGCGAGCAGATGCAGCCCTATAAGGCGCTGGGCATCCGGATGCTGGGCGGCTGCTGCGGTACGACCCCGGAGTTTATCCGCAGCCTGAAGGAGAGCTTTGACGGCGAACGCCCGGCCGAGCGTGCCGGAAGCCGTCGAAGCTGGCTGTGTACGCCTGTGCGGGCCGTTGCGGTGGAGGATGTGACCGTTGTGGGCGAGCGCATCAACCCCACTGGTAAAAAGCGCTTTCAGCAGGCGCTGCGCGAGGGGGACATGGACTACATCCTGACGCAGGCCGTGGAGCAGATGAACGCCGGGGCGCAGATCCTGGACGTGAACGTGGGTCTGCCCGGGGTGGACGAGCCCGCCTTGATGGAAGCAGCGGTGAAGGCGATCCAATCGGTGGTAGACCTGCCGCTGCAGCTGGACAGCTCCGATCCCGAAGCGCTGGAACGTGGCCTGCGCGCATACAACGGCAAGCCCATCGTCAACTCGGTGAATGGTGAGCAGAAGGTGCTGGACGCCATTCTGCCCCTCTGCCGCAAGTACGGTGCCGCGGTTGTGGGTCTGACGCTGGATGAGAACGGCATCCCCAAAAAGGCTGAGGAGCGGGTCGCGGTGGCGCGCCGCATTCGTCAGGCCGCGCTGGATGCGGGCATCCCCAACGAGGATATCTACATCGATTGCCTGACGCTGACCGCCAGCGCTCAGCAGGAAGACGTGATGGAGACCCTGAAGGCGCTGCAGACCTGCAAGCAGGAGATGGGGGTCCATACGGTGCTGGGCGTATCCAACATCAGCTTCGGCCTGCCCTGCCGGCCCTATCTGAATACCGCCTTCCTGACGATGGCCATGATGCACGGGCTGGATCTGCCCATCATCAACCCCAATCTGGAGGAGATGATGGCGGCGGTGGCGGCTTTCCGGGTGCTGACCAACCGGGATAAGCAGAGTACGGATTACATCGCCCGCTATGCGGGCCGTACGGCGGCAGCTCCGACGGCTGCCTTGCAGGGGCCGGAGCTGGGCACTGCGGTGGAGCAGGGCCTGAAGGCGGAAGCGGCCGCCGCCGCACGGGAGCTGCTGAAAAGCAAAGAGCCCCTTGAAGTGGTGAACGGGGTACTGATCCCGGCATTGGACAAGGTCGGCGCAGGGTTTGAGAAGGGGACACTGTTCCTGCCGCAGCTTCTGCAGGCGGCATCTGCGGCGCAGAGTGCCTTTGAAGTGGTGAAGGAAGCCATTGCCCGGACAGGACAGGGCGGTGCCAGCCGTGGCAGGATCGTGGTAGCCACCGTGAAAGGTGACATCCATGACATCGGAAAAAACATCGTGAAGGTGATCCTCGAGAACTACGGCTACGATGTGACGGATCTTGGCCGCGATGTGGCGCCCGAGGCGGTGGTGGATGCGGTGAAGCGTACCGGGGCTCCGCTGGTGGGGCTTTCGGCGCTGATGACCACCACCTTGCCCAGTATGCAGGCGACCATTGAGGCGCTGCACAGAGAGGGCTTGCCCTGCAAGGTCATGGTGGGCGGCGCGGTGCTGACCCCGGACTATGCGAAACAGATCGGCGCAGATTATTACGCCAAGGACGCCAAGGCCAGCGCGGACATTGCAAAAGAGGTGTTTGGCGCCTGACCCTCTGAGGCCCTTGCCTAAACAAAAAAGAACCCGCCGGGCGGAGTGTGGAACCGTACCACACCCGCCCGGCGGGCTTTTTATTCGAATTGGTCAACCGGTGCGGATCCCGGTCATAGTCTGCTGAACGATACTCTCCATCATGTCAGCGGTCAGACCGCCCGTGACGTAGCCGAACAGATTGCCGTCCTTGTCGATCATGAAGGTGGTGGGGAAGGCTGAGATGCCGTAGGTCATCAACACATCGGTGGTTGTGTCCATCACCACCGGGAAGGTGTATCCGTTGGTCTCCAGGAAGGCGGTGACCTCCTCCAGGCTTACGTCCTGCCCGTAGGGATTGTCGTCGCTCTTGGGGTTGGCCACGCCGAGAACGATCAGTTCCCCGGTGTTGCTGCCATAGGATTCATACAGCTCCTGGATCTCAGGCATTTCCTGCTGGCAGGGCGGGCACCAGGTGGTCCAAAAGTTCAGGAACACCGTCTTGCACTTGTAATCGGACAGAGTGTGGTTATCGCCGTACTGATCCACCATGGTGAAATCCGGGGCCGGGTAGACGGGCAGAGCGTCCTCTTCGCCGCTGTCGGGGGACGCGGTGGCTTCAGGCTGCGAGGAGGCAGACTCCGGCTGAGAGGAGACCGCCTGAGAGGATGCAGTGCTCTCCCCAGTGGTGTTCGTGCCGACGGAAGAGAGGTATCCGGTCAGACTGTTCATGAAACCGGTCATGGTCATGATGCCCATCAGGATCAGAAGCACCGCGCCGACCTTGGCGGTGTAGCGGACCACATTGCCGTGACTCTTGAAGAAATCAAGAACAGACCCGGTGAACAGCCCCACTGCGAGGAAGGGCAGGACAAAGCCCAGCGTATAGACGGCGATGAGGGTGAAGCCGGCGGCCGAGGAAGAAGCCGAGCCTGCCATCATCAGTACACTGCTCAGGGTAGGTCCTACGCAGGGGGTCCATGCAAAGCTGAAGGTGAAGCCTAGCAGCAGGGCGGTGAAGGGGTTCATGGCCACACGGTCCAGCCGCAAAGGGAGCCGCCGTTCCTGCTCTACCAGAGCGGAATGACCAAATACTCCCAGCTGATACAGGCCGAACATGACCATCAAAATGCCGCTGATGCGGGCAAACAAAATACGGTTGGAACTGAAAAAACGCCCCAATGAAGTGAATCCAAACCCCAGTACAAAGAAGGTGGCGCTGATGCCAAGAACAAAAAACAGGGTGTTGAGCAGGATGGTTTTACGGGGGTAATGAAGGGTTCCGTTCTCATCCCGGGTGACGGCGCCGCCAGACAGATAGCTGACATACAGCGGTACCAGTGGGAGCACACAAGGAGAGAAAAAGCTTAGCAGACCCTGCACGAATACGGTGAGAACAGGGATACTGGATTCGGGAGAAAAAGACATAATGGCTCCTAATCTAATAAGCATACAAGTAAGCATGCAAGATATAATGTGCGAAAAATCGAGAGATATATCTGTAAAGTGAGTTTGCTTTACGGCAAACTGAGGCTCGATGGCTCGTCAAAAGCGGGGCGGGTGTTACAGTGCCATGCGGTAGATCGCGGCGAGATCCGCCTGCTTCAGCGGCTTCACAACACCGGCGGTGCCCTTGACAGCGACGGCGCATTTTGCGGCCAGTTCCTCGATCTGTGCCTCGGTGGGGGCGATGCCCAGCTCGCGCAGGCTGGTGGGCATTTGGATGGAACGATAGAAGTCTTCCATGGCAGCGATGCCGGCCAGTGCGGTTTCATGGTCGTTTGCGGCGGGTGAGACATCCAGGACTTTTACAGCAAAGCGGGCGAACCGTGCGGGATCGGCGTCACACACATAGCGGGCCCAGCTGCCCCAAACGGCGGCAAGCCCGGCACCGTGAGCCACATCGAACATACCGCCCAGCTCATGCTCCAGTTTATGGGTGGCCCAGTCGCCGCCGTCGGTGCCGCAGCCGGTCAGGCCATTGTGGGACAGACTGCCGGCCCACATCACTTCGGCGCGGGCCTCGTAGTTGTCAGGCTGCTCCATCAGGATGAGCGCATTTCGGATGACTGTGCGCATCAGCGCTTCGGCAATGCCGTCGGTCAGCTCCATGCTGCCTGTGCGGTTGAAGTACCGCTCCATGGTGTGCATCAGAATGTCGGTACAGCCGCAGGAGGTCTGGTAGGGCGGCAGGGTCATGGTGAGCTCAGGGTTTAGGATGGCGAAAGCAGGACGACAGTATTCGCTTCCGTAACCGCGCTTGATCCAGCCGTTCTCATTGGTGATCACAGAGGACTGACTCATTTCGCTGCCCGCTGCGGCGATGGTGAGTACAGCGCCGATGGGCAGGCAGCCGGTCGCCTTGCGCTTGAAGTCATACAGTTCCCATACATCAAAGTCGTTGGCTACGCCGTAGCCGATGGCCTTGGCCGAGTCGATCACACTGCCGCCGCCCACGGCCAGGATGAAATCCACGCCTTCTGCTTTGGCGAGTTCGATGCCCTTGTACACCAGCGATAACCGGGGATTGGGCACCACGCCGCCCAGTTCCACATGGGCAATGCCAGCTTCATCCAGTGAGCGCCCGATGCGCTCCAACAGCCCGCTGCGACGTGCGCTGCCGCCGCCGTAATGGATGAGGACCTTTTTGCAGCCGCGGGCTGCCACAAGGCTGCCGACCTGCAGTTCCGAGCCACGGCCGAACACGACCTTGGTGGGGGTGTAGTAAACAAAATCTTCCATAACAGCAGTTCCTTTCCGGTGTACTTGATAAAAACGATCGAAACATCAACCTCAGTATACAGGAAAGCCGGAAAAATGAAAAGGGAGCGCGGCTTCTGTGCAAAAAAGGAGCTCCGGGTGGAGCTCCTGAAAAGGCTTTGAAATGATGAAAGACTCAGCGCGGAAAGCATTCTGCCAGCAGACGGTTGAGTGGAAGGCTGCGGAAATCCAGGTCTAAGATCCGCGTGCCTTGCATGGTCCTGCAGAAGGTTTTTCCGCCGGCGAACATCAGCAGACTGCAATCCCCGGAAATGATCTCGTCAACGGCCAGGCAGTCGGAGGTGTAATCGACGGCCAGGATCGGCGCCGACGGAGAATTGCGATAAGAGCGGACCAGCGTGCGCACCGCCTGGTCTGTCTGCAGCGGGGCATCGGGCGGTGCGGTCAGGCACAGTACACAGCCGGTGTGTTCCGCCAATTCTTCGCAGAGCTCGCCGGCCAGCGCCTGCTCGACCTCATCGGCGGCAGAATAGGGAAGATACAATGCGTGCAGGGTGCCGTGATTGCTCAACTGCTCGGCGGCGTGCGGCCACCGTTCCGGTTCTGCCTTTACGAAGATCATCAGATTGTCGCACTCGGCGATCTGCTCGACCGTGGTATCGTTCAGCAGTTCCGAAGAAACGAACAGAAAGAAGGCGCAGTCGGGAAAACGGTGGAACAGCTCCATACAGGATGAGAGATCCTTGTCCGTTTCAAAGACCAGTCTGTAGCAGTAGATCCCCATGGTACGGCCCTGTTCCACAAGAGAGAACAGATCACGGCTGGATGCGCCATCCGCACCGCCCAGCAGGCAGGAGACGATCCAGGGGATGTTGTGGCGGTGCCGAAGCTCCCGCAGGCGAATGGAGGCGGCGCCCAGTGTCCAGCTGTTGTACCCCAGGTCGATGCCGAACAGTTTCAGACTGCTGCGCCGGGTGGTGCGCACCACCTGTTCGATCAGCGCATAATAGGGGCTGGCGTCGTTGCTCAGAAGCTGCCGGAGGGTCGTCAGAAACCGGCGCTGTGACCGGCCGATGGCCAAATGCGAGCCGAGGTCAACGATTTTTCGAATGCCGCGTTGCGGGTCGCTCTCGATCTCGTTCAAGCTGCGTGATACGACCGCTTCGATCAGAGTGCGGTTCAGTGCGGTGCGTTCCATAAAACATGACCTCCGGAGGTGAAGGTGTGAGCCTTCGGTCTTTTCGTATTTTCACAAACCATAATAGCGCATGCCGTCAAGCGGGGAACAGGGACAAAACGAAGGAAGTGTCCATCCGACGAAAACAAATCGGCGAATTGACCGGACAGACGTACAAAATTGATCTTAGGATGCGGTGACGGTGCATAGAATTGGAATGATGTGGCAAAAGGAGGGATGCCGGCATGTGGAAAAAAGAGGAGGCGGAACGGCGGGAGCAGTTGTTTCCGCCGGCCGGGGAATGGAGCAGAGCGCTGACGCCGCCGGGACTTCAGAGCAAAGGCAAGGCGAAAGAGCGCGACCATCTGCTGTTGGTGCAAACACTTCTGTGCGTTTTGCTTTTGGCGGGTGTTTTAGCGCTGCGGCAAGCGGATGCGCCTGCTTATCAGCAGCTTCGGGAGGGATACCATGCGCTGATGGAGCAGCGGGGGATCGAGGGAGAAGCGCTGCTGCGGTTTGCGGCGGCCGCGGCAGAGGGGGTGCTGCAGCAGGTGCAGGAGATCGCGGCGGACGAGTTTGAATTAGGGCCGGGTGCAGACCGCACTCAGCCCTCTGAGGCGGCCTCGGAAGA
>JAFUQL010000355.1 GCA_017472375.1 Oscillospiraceae bacterium
CAACGCGCCAAAAAAGATCGAAGCATCCTCCGACCAATTGGCGTAAGATACGGCAGCTTTCCACTCAACAGACATCGATGTGCCACCGGTTTTTTCCAGTGTGTCCGGCCGGCCGCAGCCGATCAATCCCAGCGCCAAAATCAAGGCAAGCAGCACCGCTGCACATTGTTTCATGCGATCCCCTCCCCGTCTGTTCCCCCACAGCCGCCTGCCAGCGGGGCTTATACAAAGCACCGGGCAGCGCCCAGAAGGGGCCACCCGGCGCAGTTCGTTCGATTCTTACAGGGCGTCGTTCACGGCCCAGGCGGTGTTCACGTTGGCCTGATGCTCCGAGGCGGTGGCCGCGTAGTAGTAGCGGCCGGTCAGGTCGGTGACGAAGAAATAGCAGGGGCTGTTGCCGTTCTCGCTCACCAGCTCGGTGTTGGGGTTCACCACGGCCTTGATGGCCTCGATGCCCGGGTTGGAGATGGGACCGGCGGGCAGACCCGCCTTCTTATAGGTGTCGTAGGCGTTGTAAAGTTCCTCGGGGATGTTGTCCCAGCCGCCGTAGTAGGGCGCCACCCAGTTGTACAGATAGTTGTTGTCCTCAGGGTTCTGCACATAGCTGCTGGCGTTGCTTTCGAGACGGGGGAAAGGCGAGCCGGGCTCAAGGCGGTTCAGGAACACCTCGGCCACGTTCTGGTCCTCCTCGTTGCCGGCCTCCTCCTGCACAAAGGAGGCCAGAATGACCGCATCGTCCAGCGTCATGCCGGCGGCCTCGATCTGGGCGCGCAGCTCCGCATCCACCCGGCGGTCGAACTCAGCATAGAAGGTGTCCACATAGTTGTAGACTGTGTCGTCCACAAAGAACTCGTAGGTCTCGGGGAAGAGGTAGCCCTCGCACTTCATAAAGCGGGGCTCGCTCTCATCGATCTGGCCCCAGAAGGCATACTGGCTGAAGTCGCTGCCGTCCTGCCCATTGGCGCAGGCCAGGAACTCATCGGCGGTACAAAGGCCGTTCTCCTCCATCAGGGCAGCGATGCCCAGTGCAGTGGTGCCCTCGGGGAAGGTCACCCGGACGGTCTCGGCGGCGGCGTACTGGCTCAGTGCCTCCAGAATGGCGTCGTAGCCCATGCCCTCGGTGAGGGTGAACTCGCCGTACTGCAGCTGCCCGGCCTTGCCGGTCTGCCCAGTGTACAGGCGGAATACGGTGGGGTAGCGGATGACGCCTGCATCCGCCAGCTTGCGGCCGATGGTGGCGGGGCCGCTGCCCTGCTCGATGGTGACGGTCACATGCGCACCGCCCTCTTTGCCGTTGATCTCACCGAAAAGGGTGAAGGCCACGAACGCCGCCGCGGCCACCAGCACCAGCAGCACCGCCAGAATGACCGTGCCGCAGCCGCCTTTCTTTTTCTTGGCGGGCTTTGCCTGTTCCTGCATGGTTTTACCTCCTGAGTCCTCACAAACACTCGTTTTCACGTTATACACGGCCCTGCTTGTTCACGTCCAGCACCAACCGCATATAGCTCTCGGTCACGTCAAAGGGATGGGCAAGGAACTTGATGCAGCCGTACTCCTCCCGGCTTCCCTCGCCCAGACACAGGGGCTGCTCCGCCCCCAAAAGCAGTTCGGCCTGCTGGCCGCCCACCTTCTCGCGGGCTGCCTGCCACAGCCGCTCTGCCGCACGGTCGCCGGCGGCAAACAGCTCGATGAAGCGCAGTGTCTCCCCCTCCTTGAAGTACAGGCCATAGGCCTCGTCGGTGGAGACGATGGTCAGCCCACGGCTGTACAGGTCGGTGAGCACCTCCACCATGCTGGCGAGGGGCAGGCGCACTGCATCGGGCACATACTTCGCCCGAAGCTGCTCCAGATTGCGCACGGTCACCGTGTCCATGTCTGCCTGCGCCCACAGATTGGAGCGGATGGGCCGGCGCACCCGACGCGTGCCAAAGGCCTTTTCATAGCCCGCCGCGGCAAACAGCGCCCATTCATCCCCAGCCATGGGGCGGGCCACCGCGAACAGCGCACCGTCCGCCTTCACCCACTCCTCTGCCTTCTGCAGAAAGGCCGCCTCACCGCCCGCAGGGGCAGTCAGGCCGTAAAAATACACCCCCTGCCGCTGGCCGATGGTCACCGGCAGCGCACACACAAGGCTCTCGTCTTCGATCAGGATCCGCCCTGGCGCGGCGAACCGCTCCAGCACCATCCGTGCAAAAGCAGCATCACAGCCGCGGGCCTTCTGCCACAGCCCGCACAGGGCAGGCAGATCGTTCTTCTCTGCGACTCTCATTCATTCACACTCCCCTCGGGGGTACGCCGTGCGGGCGTACGTCGTTCCTTAACGGCCAAAGCTCCGTATTAAATACGACACAGCTCCTGCCGATGTTTCAAAACCAGCTCCAGAACTTCCCGGTGGATGTCCTGAATAGAGCGCATCTCCCCGCCGTTCATGCAGGCCACGCTCTGCCAGCCGCAATGGTCTGCGCAGTACTCGGCGGCGCGGCGGCTGCGGGCGAGGTACTCCACATCCCGCTCGTGGATGTCCTTTTTCGACTCGTCGCCCTTGTAGCGGTCGGTCATCAGCCGCTGGCTCACCGCAGGGTCCACCTGCAGATAGACCACCAGATCGGGCGCTGGGATCCCCAGCTTGCCATACTCAAAGTCAAACAGCCATGCAAGGTAGCCGTCCCACTCGCTCTGAGGCAGCTTGGAGCACTGGTGCACGCCGTTGCTGGTGGTGTAGCGGTCCGCGATGAGGATACCGCCCTGGTCGTAAAAGGCCCGCCAGTCCTGCTGGAAGCTGGCGTAGCGATCCACCGCGTAAAAGGTGGATGCCGCATAGGCGTTCACATCGCCGGGCTTCTTGCCGAACTCACCGGCCAGGTACATCTTCACCGGCGCACAGGCCGGGCTCTCATAATTTGGGAAGCTGATCTTCCTCACTGGAATACCCTCAGCTTCCAGCGCGGTACGCAGCAGCTCAGCCTGGGTGCCCTTGCCGCTGCCGTCCAGGCCCTCCAGCACGATCAACTGGCCCTTCATCTCAGGCTTCCCCCTTCAGCGCGGCATACTTCTTGCGCATCTCATCGGCCTTGCCGCAGGTCATCTTGCCCTCCGGACAGGGACCGGCCACACAGGAGGGGCCGCTCATCTCAAACAGCGCCGGAGCCACCTCGTACACCAGCCGGAACATCCGCTCGGCCAGCTCCCGGATCTCCCACTGGGCACGGTTGCAGCAGCGGTGATGGAAAAAGTTGTTCAGGCTTCGGGCGTTCATAGTGACGATCATCTTGGTGGTGCAGGCGTTGGGCAGTACAAACCGGGCATCCTCAATGGCCATCTTCTCGGCCTTTTTGGCGGCCTCGGCCTCACTCATGCCCTCGGCCACCATGCGGCGGATGTGCCCATCCTTCAGCACCCCGGCAATACGGCGGTACTCCTCAGCCTCACCGGCCATAGCCTGCTCAAAGGCAGCCAGGCCCTCGGGGTCATCGGCCACAGCAGGCGGAGTCACATACTCGAATTGATCCAGCCGCACATAGCGCTGGCTCTGCACGCTGTAGCTGGCCATACGGTGGCGGGTGATCTGTGCCAGCAGGCTGCGGCTCACACCCTCGATGGCAAAGGTGAAGCTGGCATGCTCGGTGGGGCTCTCATGGCCCATCTTGGCCAGCATCCGCACAAAATCCCGGCTCTTTTCCGGGGTCAGGCCATCCAGCAGGTCATCGATGTGGGCATTGGAATAGCACAGCTTCGCGGCGGCTGCCACCACCTTCTCCGGCTCGGGAGTGTGGGCGATCAAGGTAACCTTCATCATATTCTATCGTCCTTCCGTTATTTTACCAGTTTAATGGGCGCGTAATTCGCCATCGTCTTTTTGATACCCACCCGCTCGAACTGGATCTCCACGATGGTATCGCCCGCCACGGGGGTGACCTTCAGTACCTGGCCGCGGCCGAACACCTTGTGGTCCACAATGTCGCCGGGGCGGAACTTCGGCTTTTCACCAGCCGCCTTCGCAGGCTGAGCTGCAGGCTGTGCGGTGGTACTGGTCCAGCGGCGCTGTGTGGGCTGCTCTGTGCTGCTGACGCGCCCATAACCCCGCCCGGTACCACCGCTCTGACCATAACTGCCGGAACCGGCGGGCGAACGGTTGTAGTCGCCGTTGAGATAGCCGCGGTTCGCCGCCGCAGCCCGGCCGCCGAAGTCGTAAGGGCTGCGGCCGCCCCGGTCGTAGGGGCTGCGCTCGCCGCCCCGATTCAGCCGGGGACTGCGCTCCTCCTCCAGCAGATCCGGAGAGATCTCCGTTAAAAAGCGGCTGGGGCGGTTGCGGCGGGTCTGGCCAAAGATCATCCGGCTCTGGCTGCTGGAGAGGTACAGCTCCTTTTTCGCCCGGGTGATGCCCACATAGCAAAGGCGGCGCTCCTCCTCCAGATCCTCGTCGGAATAGCGGCTCAGCTCGCTGGGAAAGACACCCTCTTCCAGGCCGAGGATGAACACATAGTCAAACTCCAGGCCCTTCGCCGAATGCATGGTCATCATGACCACCACATCGGTGTCCTGGTCGTAGCTGTCCAGATCGGAGATGAGAGCGACCTCTTCCAGGAAGCCCTCCAGGCTGGCATCGAGGCCCTTCTGATCAGCATAGGTCTTAACGCTGGACACCAGCTGACCTAAGTTTTCCAACCGGGAAACGCCCTCGTCCCCACTGGCCCGCAGCATCGCCTCATATCCGCTGATCTCCATCAGCTTGCTCACGAACTGATCCAGCGGCAGGGCGGTGGCGGCCTCCTGCATCTGCTGATACAGGCCATAAAATTTATTCAGCGCACCGGCGGCGCGGCCCAGCTCGCTGAACTGCCCCGCCCGGGCACAGATGTCCAACATGCAGGTACCCTCCTGCTGGGCGAGCTGTGCCACCTTTTCGATGGTCGTCGCGCCGATCTTTCGGGCCGGCTCGTTGATGATGCGCCGCAGGCGCAGGTCGTCCCGGGGGTTCGCCACGATGGACATATAGGACACGATGTCCTTGATCTCCTTGCGGTCGTAGAAGCGCTGACCGCCCACGATCTTGTAGGGGATGCCCGCCCGGGCGAAGTAGGTCTCAACAGGGTTGGACTGGGCGTTCATTCGGTACAGGATGGCGTGGTCCCGCAGCTTGCCGCCGGCCCGCAGGTGCTGGCCGATGACCGTTGCAATATGACTGGCCTCGTCCTGCTCGCTCTCGGCCTCGTAGTGGTGGACCTTAGTGCCCTCGCCGTTCTCGGTCCACAGGGTCTTGCCCTTACGGCCCTGGTTGTTCTGAATGACACAGTTCGCCGCATCCAGAATGTTCGAGGTGGAGCGATAATTCTGCTCCAGCCGGATGACCTTCGCACCCGGGAAGTGGTGTTCAAAATTCAGGATGTTCTCAATGGTGGCGCCGCGGAACCGGTAGATGCTCTGGTCGTCGTCACCCACCACACACACGTTTCCGCTGCCGCCAGCCAGCAGCCGCACCAGATGGAACTGCGCCACACTGGTGTCCTGATACTCGTCCACCAAAATGTATCGGAACTTATTCTGGTAGTGCTCCAGTACCTCACGCTCCTTCATAAAGAGCTGCACGGTATTGAAGATCAGATCGTCAAAGTCCATGGCGCCGGCACTGCGCAGACGTTTCTGGTAAGCATCATACACTTTGGCGATCAGGCCAGCCTTGCTGTCGATGGGAGCAGCAAGGGCATCTTCAGGGGCAATGAGCTGGTCCTTCAGGCGGCCGATCTGGCCGATGCATGCTTTGATGGGCAGGAACTTGTCGTCCACCATCAGCTGCTTGTAGACCTCTTTCATAGCCCGCTGCTGGTCATCGGTGTCATAGATGGTAAAGCTTTTGGGGTAACCCAGCCGCTCACCGTCCCGCCGCAGAATGCGCACGCAGGCCGAATGGAAGGTGGATGCATTCACGTCACCGCCTTCGGTGGGGCCAAGCATGGCCGCCAGACGATTTTTCAGCTCATCCGCCGCCTTGTTGGTGAAGGTGATCGCCAGCACATTCCAGGGACGGGCCGGATCCTTCGCCATCATGCTCCGCAGCCCGGCCGGCAGCGGGGTATTCATCATCATGGCAGTGCGCAGCTCCATCAGATCCTCCTCGGTCACTGCGCGGGGCAACCAGCTGCTGCCATGGGCACTGCCGTACCGGATGATGTTCGCAATGCGGTTGACCAGCACCGTGGTCTTGCCGCTGCCAGCACCCGCAAGGATGAGCAGCGGGCCCTCGGTACAGAACACCGCCTCTTTTTGCACCGGGTTCAGCCGGCCAAAGCCTTTTTCGATGTATCGGTCACGGAGGGTGAGAAACTCCGCGGTAAACTCATTCGCCATGGTGCCAACCTTTCTTTGCAGCATTTAACAATTTATTATATCACAGATCCGGCCAGGAAAAAAGCATTCCTGCCTTTTGTCATCTTCCGACTTCACTCTTAGCTTTCAAAAGTTCCCCTTCCCTCTCTGCATTTTTACCCAGCTGCACTCCTGCCCTTGGAGCATCACAAGCTTCCAGCCCTTGATCCACGCGCCGCCACATGCGCACTGTGCCCAACAGATCCTGCTCCCGTAAGGCTGCCCGGCATAAAACAAAAAGCGCCCCCGCCCGGATCGACCGGGCGGGAGCGCCTGTCTCAGTGGTTACAGCGCGGTGCGCGGCAGCAAAGAGATCAACCGAAGATGTTGATCAGAATGCCGGCGGCAACGGCGCTGCCGATCACGCCAGCCACGTTGGGGCCCATGGCGTGCATCAGCAGGAAGTTCTGGGGGTTCTCCTTCTGGCCGACCTTCTGAGAAACGCGGGCAGCCATGGGAACAGCGGACACACCGGCAGAACCGATCAGGGGGTTCACCTGACCGCCGGTGACCAGGCACATCAGCTTGCCCAGCAGCACACCGCCGGCGGTACCGAAGCTGAAGGCGATCAGACCCAGAACGATGATCATCAGGGTCTGGGCATTCAGGAAGGTGTTGGCACTGGTGGTGCAGCCAACAGACAGGCCCAGGAAAATGGTGATGATGTTCATCAGCTCATTGCCGGCAGTCTTCTGGATGCGGTCCACAACGCCGGACTCCTTCATCAGGTTGCCCAGCATCAGCATACCGACCAGAACAGCAGAGTCAGGCAGGATCAGGCTGATGATGATGGTGCACATGATGGGGAAGATGATCTTCTCGGTCTTGGAAACAGTCCGGAGCTGCTTCATAACGATCATGCGCTCTTTTTTGGTAGTCAGCAGCTTCATAATGGGAGGCTGGATGACCGGCACCAGGGCCATGTAGCTGTAAGCCGCCACGGCGATGGAGCCCAGCAGATGAGGAGCCAGCTTGCTGGTGACGAAGATGGCAGTGGGGCCGTCTGCGCCGCCGATGATGCCGATGGAAGCAGCTTCCTTGGCATCGAAACCAAGAACAGAGTAGGAAATGATGAACACAATAAAGATACCCAGCTGAGCGGCAGCGCCCATCAGCATGCTCTTGGGGTTGGCGATCAGGGGACCGAAGTCGGTCATAGCGCCTACGCCAAGGAAGATGAGGCAGGGATAGATACCCAGCTTAACGCCCAGATACAGGAAGTCCAGCAAACCGGGCACAATGGCAGGATCCGCGCCGCCCATCAGATCCCAGTGCACATGGCCGCCCGCGAAGATTTCTTCGTGGTACATGCCGGCAAAGGGCAGGTTGGTCAGCAGCATACCGAAGGCGATGGGCATCAGCAGCAGCGGCTCAAACTTCTTGACAATAGCCAGATAGAGCAGCAAGCAGGCAATGCCGATCATGACCAGCGATTTGGGATCCTGAATCAGGCCGTAGATGCCGGAGTCTGTGCAAAGCTTCAGCAAGCTTTCGCCAATGTTAAACTCCATATTCTTTCAGCTCGCTTTCTTAGGATTGTGGAAAAGTGGCTGAAATTAGCCGATCACGATCAGAGCGTCGCCGCTGTTGACGGAAGCGCCCTTGCCAGCAACGATCTGCTTCACGGTGCCATCGCAGGGGGCCAGAATTTCGTTTTCCATCTTCATGGCCTCGAGGATCACCAGGATGTCGCCCTTCTTCACGGCGGCACCCTCAGCAACCTTCACATCCAGCACGGTGCCGGGCATGGGAGCGGTCACCTTTTCGCCACCGGCAACGGGAGCAGCGGCAGCAGGAGCAGCAGCGGGAGCGGGAGCGGCGGCAGGAGCGGCCACGGGGGCAGCAACGGGAGCGGCAACAGGAGCCACGGGAGCAGCAACGGGGGCAACAGCCACAGGAGCAACAGCACCATTCACTTCTTCAACGGCCACAGAGTAAACAACACCATTAACGGTAACATTGAACTGACGCATGATAGGGTCCTCCTTCAAATTTATCAATCGATCTTTATGGAAACCAAAGCTTAGAAACGGCTGTAGATCTGTTCTTCACGACCGGCACGGTTCCACGCGGGCGCATTGCTGATGCGCTTCACATGGCGAACCACGAACTTCTCGCCACCCATC
>JAFUQL010000356.1 GCA_017472375.1 Oscillospiraceae bacterium
ACGGGGCGGTTTTAAGGGTTTTCGTTTCTCGGTTCTGCGTTTTTTATGGGTGATGCACCATACGGTGCGGGGTCTCGGTCTCACAGGCGGTGCGGCACGTCCAAAGCGCCCGGTGCGCCCGAAGCGAGGCGGCGTGAGCCGCGAGGCTGCTCAGTGCGCCCAAAGCGAGGCGGCGTGAGCCGCGAGGCTGCATTCAGATGCCGTTTCGTTCCAGGGACATGCGCCCTGGAACGAAACACCTACAGGGCCAAAAGGCTGAAAATTGTGTATGAGCCCGCAGGGCGATCGCGCGATTTTCAGCCTTTTGGTGTCGAGGGAGGATCCAAAGGGGGGAATTTCCCAGCCGCGCGCAGCGCGATGGGAAAGTCCCCTCTTTGCCGCCCCCGGCGCAGCCGTGGGGCGCTCAGAAGAGATCCTCGTCGTCACACAGCTTGACGTAGCTGGCGGCGGCCACCTCGAAGGTGGCGGGGCCCTCGGCGGTCTCGATGGTCACGGCGCTGCCCTCGCGGCCGGTCAGGATGCCCTCCAGGTCGCGGCGGCCGGCGGCGTCCGGGCGGATGAAGTGCACCGCCACCTTCTGGCCCTTGAGCGCCTCGTAGTGCTCCTCACGGGTCAGGCGGCGGCCCAGGCCCGGGCTGCCCACCTCCAGGTAGTAGCTCTGGTCGATGGGGTCGGCCTCATCGATGATGGGGTCGATGGCGTGGGAGACGTCGGCGCAGGTGTCGGTGTCCATCGGCTCGCCGTCCTTGCGGTCGATCAGCACCCGCAGGTACCAGTCCGGCCCTTCCTTCTCGAAGCGCACATCCCACAGGGATACGCCCATGCCCTCGATCACCGGGCGCACCAGCGCCTCCACCACTTTGACGGTATTCTTCCCGCCGGTCGCTTTCGCCATGTAAAAGCCTCCTACAAGCAACGAGGAGCGGACCTTGCGGCCCACTCCTCAGAATTCACTATCGTACGGTATGACTATAGCACACCGCCTTATTTTTTGCAAGTGTTTTCGGGGCAAAAAACCGTGTTTTCGCCAAAAATCATCCGCGCAGTCACTCTTTTATGCAAACCGCGCGAACGTTTGTGCCAAACGTGCGCCCCGTGAGCCACCGGGCGGCGGGCTTTTCGATCAGATAGGTGCCCGCCGTGGCCGCCGCCAGCGCCGCGCCCCAGCACCACAGGTCGTACTCGGCCATCCACGCCTCGTCCCAGAGCTGGTTCGGGGGCACATCGCCGGTCCAGTCCGGGATGCGCCAGCGGTACTTGAGCCAGACGGCCAGGGTCTGGTGCCAGATGTAGAAGTTGTAGCTGATGCCGGACAAAAACGCCCACAGCCGCCGCCCGGGCAAAGCGGGCAGAAGGCACACCGCACACAGCAGCAGGCACATCACCGCCGCCAGCGGCAGCCGCCATTCCAGCTGCCAGCGCTGGCCGGTTTTGGAGTACATCAGGTCGGTCTGCATCCGGTACAGCACCCACAGCGCCGCCGGGATCACCGGCACCGCCAGCCAGCGGGCGGCGGGCTTCAGCGCGGCGGCCAGCCGCAGGTAGACCTCCGCCCCGGCCATGCCCAGCGCCCATACC
>JAFUQL010000357.1 GCA_017472375.1 Oscillospiraceae bacterium
AAACCCCCGCACACCGGACGTGTGCGGGGGTTTTTATATGCAGGCATGAAAATCCTGTTTATAGTACTCTTTTTGCAGTACAATACAGACAAATGAATCGGCAAGGCGAGGCACCCCGCCGCAGGGCGTGCACAAACTGCAAGCCGATCGAAAAAGGGAGGTTTCTTTATGGGTCTGTTTTTAGGTCTGTCGCTGCTGGGGGCAGCGTTTGGTCTGGATGCCTATGAGCAGTACAAGCGTGAAAAGCTGGCTGCGCAGTACGATTACAATCCGGAGGTCGATGAGGTGTTCAGCGAGATCCGCGCCAACCGCCGGGATGATCAGGGGGTCACCATCGGTGCATATATGAACAGGGCGCAGTGCAACCTGAACCGTGCGCTCTACAACATGGCTTACCACCAGTGCCTGCGGAAAGGGATCCGCTGGAGTGTGGACAGCGCCTATCTCTGGACGGGCATCCGCTGACAGAGGGACGTTTGTTTCCAGCCCTCACAGATTCACCGCATTCACCGTCTCGCCCCGGGTGAAGGCCGCCAGATTTTCCACCGCGATGTCCATCAGGCGCTGGCGGCTCTCCCGGCTGGCCCAGGCGATGTGGGGAGTGATGAAGCAGTTCTTTGCGCCCAGCAGCGGGCTGTCGGCACGAAGGGGCTCGGTCACCGCCACATCCAGCCCGGCGGCGTACAGGCGGCCTGCGTTCAGCGCGTCGGCCAGGTCCTGTTCATCCACCAGCGGCCCGCGGCCGGTGTTCAGCAGGATGGCCCCGGGCTTCATCTGGGCGATGGTCTCCCGGCGGATGAGCCGCGCCGTTCCGGGGAACAGCGGACAGTGCAGGCTCACCACATCGGCGCGGGCCAGCAGCTCCTCCAGCGGCACATAACGGGCGATGGCCTCGCCCTCGGGGGTGGGGCGGCTGCCGGTGGCCAGCACCTCCATGCCGAAGGCCCGGGCGATGCGGCCCACCGCCTGACCAATGCGGCCAAAGCCCACGATGCCCATGGTCTTGCCGGCCAGCTCCATGAGGGGGCGCTCCCAGAAGCAGAAGTCGGGGCTCTGTGCCCAGCGGCCGGCCTGCACCGCCGTGCTGTGGTGCCCCACCTGGTTGCAGATCTCCAGCAGAAGAGCAAAGGTATGCTGCGCCACCGCCCCGGTGCCGTAGGCAGGCACATTGCACACCGGGATGCCCCGGGCGGCAGCTGCGGCGGTGTCCACCACATTGTAGCCGGTGGCCAGCACCCCGATGAACGCCAACTGCGGCGCTGCGGCAATGACAGCTGCACAGAGGGGCGTCTTGTTGGTGTAGACCGCCTCTGCATCCCCGATGCGGGCGAGGATGAGCCCCTCGTCGGTGGGGTCGGTGCGGTCGTATACGGTCAACTCGCCGAGGGCTTCCAGCCCTTCCCAGCTCAGGTCGCCGGGATTTTCGGCAAAACCGTCAAGTACAACGATCTTCATGGCAGTACTCCTTGCAAATCAAACAAAACAGAAGGGGGGCGGGCGCAAACGAGCGAAGCATTCGGCCCGGATCCTTTTGAAAAACAGTATACCACACCGGTCCGGAAGTGGCAAAACAGAGCGTATCAAAATAGAAAAAGTACGAAAAAGACAAGAAAAAACGGTTGACGGACATGGGGGTTGCATGATATAGTTTTTGCAGGTCAAGAGGGAGTAGCCGGCGGGCAGGCTGTGAAGTCGGTCCGCAGCAGATTGCGTCAGTACGGGCTGTGGTGTTTGCGGCCCCGCGACTGTTTGAAATGGCAAGACTTTTACCGTGCGGACATCCGCATGGTGGGGGTCTTTTTTTCTTTGCGAAAAGGCACCCGACCGGCGCATAGACCGGCTATCCCCGAGAATACGATTGAGAAAAGAAAAGGAGTGTTGCTACCGTGGAATTCTTGTACGGAAATATTCTGGAACTGGATCCCAAAATGGTCGTGATGTGGGTCATCGGCGGCCTGCTCATCTATCTGGCTATCAAAAAGGACATGGAACCCACCCTGCTGCTGCCCATGGGCTTCGGCGCGATCCTTGTCAACCTGCCCAACTCCGGCGCTGTCACCCAGGGCCATGAGGTGGGCGTGCTGAACGTCCTGTACGACGCCGGCATTGCCAACGAGCTGTTCCCCCTGCTGCTGTTCATCGGCATCGGCGCCATGATCGACTTTGGCCCCCT
>JAFUQL010000358.1 GCA_017472375.1 Oscillospiraceae bacterium
ACCCCAAACGGATCGATAAACCCGTCCTGAATCTCAACTCAAGAGATGTCCACTACCACCCTCCTCATCCCCTCCGATCCCATCTCTCCCCCGCGATAACGCAAATTACGCCGCGTTAACAGGTTACCCCGTAGCGTTCTGCAGGCAGAACCCTGCGGAGTAACCCGTTACAGAAGAAAAACCTCCGACCTTGTGCAAGGCCGGAGGTTTTTTTGAGCTTGTCCGCTCATTGAGCGGACAGGTACAGTGTTACAGTATAGACTCGGTCGTTCGCAGGGGACGATCGTGTGCGCTGGGTGCCGTTGTTGAACGTGTATTGTGCAGACTGTGCAACAAACATAACTGATCTTATACCAAGTGGCGCGCCCCACCACCCCGTCGGCGGTCAGGTTGAATTGCCGCTGGAAACGCCGCACGATCTCGGCGGTGGTCTCGCCGTATACCCCGTCGATGTCGGTGGTGCCGAAGAAGGGGTAATCCTTGGCGATTCGGTTGAGCTGCCGCTGCAGAATGGCCACGTTGGTGCCCGAGGAACCCACCCGCAGCGGACTGCCGGGATAGCTGCTGGGGATGGACTGGATGTTGTTGGTGCGCACGATCTCGATGTTGCTGCCGTAGTAATACCGCAAGATCTCCAGCGCGGTGCGGCCCTGCTGGGCCAGCGTTACGGTGCCCCACTGCTTCATACCCGGGCAGGTCACACTGCGGCCGTCACAGTATTCGGTGTAGTAGGGCTCGATGGTGCCGGTGCGGCGCACATAGGTGTTGAAGATGTCGTCGGTCAGGCGCTCCATCACCTCAAAGATGGTCCGCTTGTACACGAAGTACTGGTCGTAGCTGGTGGAGTTCGTGATGTTGAAGCTGTACCCTTTGCTGGGGTACCACTCGGTGAAGATGCGGTTCAGCGCCAGACTGCTCTGGGCGTGGATGTTGGCCCGCAGGGCCTGTTCCGGCCAGGTGGGGTACACCTCGCTGGAGGCCACGTTGGCAATGTAGTGACGGAAGGACACGGTCACGTTCTGGGCGCTGGCCGCCGGCCGCCCCAGGTGCACCGTGATGTTCTCGGGGATGATGGGGGCTTCCAGCACCCGGCCGGGGCAGGCGGTGAGGGGAGTGGGGCCGCTGCCGCCCTCCCCGGCGAACAGCTTGTGGGCCGGGACCTCCACCACCTCGGGCAGGCTGCGCGCCTCGCCCTGGTCTGCGGGCACCAGCTCCAGGTCGGCCAGTGTGGTCTGGCAGGCGAAGATCTGCACGCCCCGGATGGTCAGGGGCTGCCAGCCTTCCTTTTCGGCCACCAGATCCAGCGTGGCATAGGGCTGCACGGTGGTGTTGCCCTCGTCCAGCGAGTAGCCCTCGTCCGGGGCATCGATGGCGAGGTCGGGTGCGCGGCCCTCCTCGTCGGTGAAAAAGCGACGGGCTTCACCGTCCGCCGTCGTGACGGTCACAGCCACCCCGGGCACCGGGGCGGCAAGGCGGGAGGTGAAGCTCTGCACCCGCAAATAGCCTTGACTCATATGCATTCTCCTTTGCTGAGAAATGGAGCTCCGCGGCGGGGTGCTCCGCTCCATCGTATGCAGGGGAGGGCCGTTGTGTCCCGGCAGAGCAATTGCCAATATCTGTCATAATCTGCCGAAAAAATACGAAATGTAATAATAAAATGGACCAAATGCGGCAAAAAAGTGGCCGAATGCGGTTGAAGTTTTCATAAGGGGGTGGTAAAATATCACTATGTCTAAAAGTGTGCCCTGCCATGGGCGCACAGGAAAATGTGAGGAATGTCCTATATGCCAAAACCCTTGAAAAAATTCTTCGATGCATTCAGCACCCTGGTGGTGGTCATCGTCGTGATCCTCACCGTGCTGCTGGTGGGCGTCCGGCTGGTTGGCCTGCAGGTGTTCGCCGTGCTGTCCGGCTCCATGGAGCCGGCCAACCACACCGGCGCTCTGATCTACGTCCGTGAGGCAGACCCCCACACCCTGGGCGAGGGCGATGTGATCACCTACATGATCAGCGAGGACACGGTGGTCACCCACCGCATCGCCGGTGTGGTGCCGGACGAGGAGGACCCCGACGTCTGGCGCTTCCGCACCAAGGGCGACGCCAACGATATGGAGGATGCCATCATGGTGCACGAGAACAACATTCTCGGCACGCCGGTGTTCAGCATCCCGTATCTGGGCTATTTCGCCAACTACATCCAGAACCCTCCGGGCACCTACATCGCCATTGCGGTGGCGGCTCTGGTGCTGATGATCATGTTCATCCCCGACCTGCTGGAGGAGGATGAGCCGAAAGAGCCCAAAGAGGGCAAGCCCAAAAAGCACCTGTTCAAAAAGAGCGATGCTGAGCCCGCTGAGTCTGCTGTGACCGCAGGCACTCCGCCGGAAGAATGACCCCGGCACCCCTGACCCGTATCTGACAGTGTACGCCACTGAGGATAAATACCCGCAGATCAACAAGAGAAAGGAAGCAGATCATTATGAAAAAGAAGATCCTTGTCGTCTGCCTGGCCGTTGCCCTGTGCGCGATGGTCGCTGTGGGCGGCACCCTGGCCTACTTCTTCGACACTGCTACGGCAACCAACACCTTTACCGTTGGCAACGTTCAGATCGAACTGGTCGAGAAGGGCGAGGACACCGGAAAAGACGGTTACACCAATGGAGACGACGATGCCTTCGTGCCGGATCAGACCCTGTTCCCCGGCAGCGCCACCGTGAACAACGTGGCCAAGCGTGCCTGGGTCACCAACACCGGCGCGAACGACGCCTGGGTGTGGGCTGAGATCTGGGTGCCCGCTAAGCTGGACGACGCCGAGTCTTCCGAGAACAGCCTGCACTTCAACACCTACGGCCAGTTCGAGCAAGCCTACTATGATAAGAACTGGGAGAGCAGCTACTCCCAGACCCCCGTCACCGATGGCATTCTGGACAAGAACTACAATCCCCTCATCGAAGATATGGTCAAAGTCGAGGATGGTCTGTGGATCCTGGATGGCACAGTGGACACCAAGCAGGCGGTCGACCGCAACGGCGACACCATCGAATACAAGGTCTACACCTACAAGATGCAGAGCAAGCTGCCCGCCGGCAAGAGCTCTCTGCCCTTCCTGCGCCAGGTCTACATGGACGGTGCGGTCACCCAGTGCACCGAAGGCCATGAGAAGTGCCTGGTGCTGAAGGATAAGACCCATTACGCCGACACCTGGGAGCTGCTGGTCAAGGCTTACGCCATGCAGGTGGACGGCTTTGACACCGTGGACGAGGCCATCAAGGCTTACAACGAGGCCAACAGCCCCGCTTCCACCGCCGCTGCCTCCTGACAGAACGCGGAACTACACAGGGCCCTGTGTAGTTCATGCCCCGCCCTCCGGGGCATGAATCCCTCCCGAGAACCTTACACTGTAAATTTGGATATTTAAGGTGGTTGTACGTTTGAAAGCAAAGAGGAAAGCTCTGATCCTGTCGATCTGTGTGCTGCTGCTCAGTGTCACCATGGTGACCGGCACGCTGGCGCTGGCATTCGATGTGGATGAAAAAGTGAATACCTTCACCGTCGGCCAGGTTCGCATTGAATTGAATGAAACGCTGGTGGATAAAAACGGCAACCCGGTGGACGAAAACGGCGCCCCGCTGCCCTCCGGCGCGGACCTTGTGAAGACCGGGGCGGGCAACATCTACAAGCTGACCGCCGGTGCCAGCCTGCTGAAGGACCCCACCGTGACCGTGCAGGCCGGCAGCGACGCCTGCTGGCTGTTCGTGCTGGTGGAGGAGACCGAGGGGGTCGACCGGTTCGTCGCCTGGCGCATCGACGCTGGCTGGATGCCGCTGGATGCACAGGCGTACCCCGGCGTGTACTGCCGTGAGGTGGATGCGACGGATCGGGATCTCGCCTTCCCGGTGCTGGACGACAATGCGGTGACCGTGAAGGGCGTGAATGCGCAGATGCTGGCCGGGCTGACCCGCGAGACCCTGCCCACGCTGAACATCACGGCCTATGCCGTGCAGAAGAGCGGCGTGGACACCCGTGCCGAGGCATGGGAGCTGGTGCGCGCTGCGGCCGGCTGAGGCAGACCCCCAATTCTGGTGTGGCCGGCCGTTCACAGGGAGCGGCCGGATGCATAAAAACATTTAAAACGAGAGAAAGGACGATAACCCAATGAAAAAGAAGTTTCTTGCGGTTGCCATGGTGCTGGTTCTGGCGCTGACGGCGGTGATCGGCGGCTCCTTCGCCTACTTCACCGATACCGAGAAGGCCACCAACGTGATGACCGTTGG
>JAFUQL010000042.1 GCA_017472375.1 Oscillospiraceae bacterium
ATGGCAAAGAAGGAAATGGGCGAGGGGCCGTACTTCTTGGTGACGACCTGCATGTTGGCCATGGCGTTGGAGGTGGCGCCCATGGAGAAGCCGATGAAACCGGCGGTCATGACGGCGGCATCGTAGTCGCGGCCCATGATGTTGAACACGGCGAAGTAGGCAAACAGGAACATCAGCACGACCTGCACGGCCAGGGTGACGATCATGGGCAGAGCCAGATCCACCAGCTGCCACAGCTTCAGGCCGGCCAGCGCCATGGACAGGAACAGGTTCAGGGACATGTTGCCCACCACGTCGATCTCCTGCTCGGGGAAGTGAACGCCCATGGCGTCCACCACGTTGCGGACCACAGCGGCCACGACCATGGCACCGATGTAGCCGGGGAAGGTCAGACCGGTCAGAGCGGTCAGCTGAGAACCGACCCAGTCGCCGATGCCCAGAGCCAGCATCAGCATCATGAAACCGGTGACGAAGTTGCCGTTGGAGGAGGTGAAGCTGTCTTCCTCGCCCTCAGCCTCGGAGGCGCCCTTGTTCAGGCACTCCAGGTTGTGGCGCTCGATGCGCATACGGGCAATGGGGCCGCCCATCACAGAGCCGGACACCAGACCAAAGGTAGCGGCGGCCAGGCCGATGACGGAGGAGCCGGTGATGCCCATGCCGTCCATCAGAGCGCCGTAGGAAGCAGCGGTGCCGGGGCCGCCGATCAGGGGCACGGAGCCCACCAGCAGACCCAGGCGGGGGTCACGGCCGAAGGCGCCCATGATGCCGCAGCCGACCACGTTCTGCATCACAGTCAGCACACAGCCCAGCAGCAGGCACAGCAGCACGGCCTTGCCGCCCTTTTTCAGCAGGGGCAGGCTGACGGTGAAGCCGACGGTGGTGAAGAAGATGTTCATGAACACGGTCTGCAGGGTGGCGTCAAAGCTGATGTAGGCCACACCGGTGGCATACAGGATGGTGTTCAGCGCCGCAAAGCACACGCCGCCCACCAGGGGTGCGGGGATGCAGTAGCGGTTGAACAGGGGCACCTTTTCGCAGAGCTTGGTGCCCAGATAGTACAGTACCGCGGCCAAAGCGACCGCATGGTACATATTCAGATTGATCTCAAGCATGGTCTCTCTCCTTAACACACAAAGGGTTCCTCAAGGTTCGGATCCTGCCCGGTGCTGCAGACACCGCACAGAGCCGCTCTGCCATACAAAGCCGCAGGCAGAGCCGCCAAAAAGGGCGCAGTGCACCCTTTTTGGACTTTTACAGCGTACACTGTTGAACTGGGTTTATCATAGCGGTAAAAAAGGACGTAAACAAGAGGGAACGTTCGATTTCAGCGTTTTTGCAGAGGAAGAAAATGTTGCGTGCGGTGAGACATATTGCGGCTTATGCAAAATCGCACAAAAAGAGCGCAAAATGTTTCAGAAAACAAAACCATCCCCCTGCCACATTGTATGCAGGCAGGGGGATGGTCTGAACGCCGGACCCGCAATTTCAAAAAGCGGGTTTGGCGGATGTGACATCATGGAATTGTTGCGCCCGGACGGACAGGGGCTCAAGTACAGGCCGGAAAAGGCAGAAAACGACTGAAGAGTTGAGAGGATCCGATGATCTGCGAGAGTTGTTTGACAAAGAATACGGGGATGGAGTATGCTCCAAACAAGATGATTTTATTGGAACGGAGGAATGGAGACTATGAGTGAAGAGCGGGACGTTTCTGAATTCTCAGCAGAAGAAGCGGAGCGATGGGAAGAGATGAAACAGGAGAGATTTTCTCCCATTATCCTCACCAAAGAGGAATATGAGCAAATGAAAAAACAGGGGCGCATCTGAAACCACCAAGCGGAAACGCGAGGTGGTTTTTTATACCAAAATCATTTCAGCTGGTATTCCACCAGATAGAGCAATTGCCCCAGGGTCTCGCAGGCGATGAGGTCCTTGTCGTCGATCTCTACCCCGAAGGCCTCCTCCAGCGCGATGGACAGATACATCCGGTCGTAGCTGTCCTTTTCCAGATCCGGCCAAAAGCGGGCAGAGAGGGTCAGCCGCTCCCGGGGCAGAAGAAACTCCGCCTCGCAGACATCCAGTGCTTTTTCCAGATCGAATTTCATGGCAAAGACCTCCCAGGTAAGATGTTGTCCAAGCCCAGTATACCACGGCGGCACAGCGCAAAACAAGGCCGCCCTCCGCCAAAATGGAAACAGCCCGCCGCTCCGGCGAGGAGGGCGGGCTGCTTCTTTGGTCGTGCGAAACAAAGAAAAAAGGAGGATCGATCGTGAGGTCAGAGTTGCGTCTGCCTCTCAGCAAGGCCGCGCAGGCGGGTGAGCATCCGCCTGCTGACTTTGCCTTGCTGAAGTCAGTATAGTCCTCTTTGTAATATCTGTCAATAAATTTAAATCAAGTTTGTGAGAAATCACCAATTCTTTGCGGCTTTGATCCACATAAAACAGGGGATTTTGCGCCGCGCTCAGGTGGTCTGAGGGTCGGCCTTGTCCACCAGCTTGTCGTACTTGGCGCAAATGGCAGCATCCTCAGCGCTCAGATCCCGCTTGACGGCGATCAGAGCCTTGGTGGGGATGCCCTCGGCGGTGTACATGGCCTCGTGCTCGGTGCGGATGTTCCACTCCGGCTCGTCGGCGTGCAGGTCACGGGTCATCCACACGATCTCGAAGCCCGCCGCGGGGAAGTAGCGCAGGCTGTCCTCAAACAGGTCGTCGTCGTCGGTCTTGAAGTAGATCTCGCCTTCCTCCTTCAGAAACTCCCGGTACAGGATGAGCTGTTTGGGGTAGGTCAGGCGGTGCTTCTTGTGGCCGGCCTTTTTGTTCCAGGGGTTGCAGAAGTTGATGTAGATGCGCTCCACCGTATCGGTGGGGGCGAAGGCATTCAAAATACGTTCGATGTCCAGCGACATGATCTGCACGTTGTCCGGCAGGCGGCCTGCCTCGGTGTAGATGCGCTCAATGTTGCGCTTGGCCAGAATGAGCACCTTGTCGGTGATGTCGATGCCCAGGTAGTTG
This sequence comes from Oscillospiraceae bacterium, assembly GCA_017472375.1. GTDB lineage: Bacteria > Bacillota > Clostridia > Oscillospirales > Ruminococcaceae > SFJ001. The sequence goes on from JAFUQL010000042.1 coordinate 3,009, forward strand.
TTCTCGGGGTGTTTCAGGGCCAGACGAGCCAGAAAGCCGCCCTTGCCGCAGCCCAGCTCCAGGTGAATGGGCTGCTCGCTGCGGACGAACTGGGCGGCCCAGCGGCCCTTGTTGGCGATGGGGTCGTGGGCGTGGAACGCACAGGCCAGCAGCTCCGGCCGGGCGTAGGGTTTAAAGCGCATACGCATGGTTTCGTTCTCCTTTTTGATCAGACATCCGCAAAAAATTCTTGGATCCGCGCCGGGTCGGTGACGGCGATGCTGCCGGTGCACAGTTCCGGCTTGCCGCCGCCGCGGCCCTCCAGGGCGGCGTTCATCTCCTTGCACAGGGCGCGCACGTCGCCGCCGTTTTGAGCCAGCGCGTAGGCAAGCCCCTGCCCGCCCTCGCTGAACACAGCACAGGGGCGGCTGGTGCGCTCGGCCAGGGCCAAAGCCAGGCGGCGCAGGCTGTCGGCGCTGAGGCCCTCGGCCAGCAGCACCGGCTGGTCGCCCTCGCTCACCTGCGCGGCGGTGTGGCGGAACACCTGCTGCTCCAGCCGGGCGGCGCGGGCCTTCTGCTCCTCCAGTTCCTTGGCCTGCCGGGCGGCGGCGGCCGCAAGCTGGCCGTTTTTGGCGCTGAACTGGGCGCGAAGAGCAGCCTGCTCGGCGAGCATCTCGTCAAACAGCTTCAGGGCGCGGCCGCCGCAGGCGATGGTGATGCGGGTGCCGCCCTTGTAATTCATGCTGGACACCACCTTGATCATGCCGATCTGGCCGGTGCGGGACACATGGGTGCCGCAGCAGGCGCAGCAGTCCGCGCCGGGAATGGCTACGATGCGCACCGGGCCGTCGATGGCCTTCTTGCTGCGGTAGGTCAGGGTCTCCAGTACGGCGGGGTCGGGGTAGTCGGCCTGTACCGGCACGTCCGCCCAGATGACCCGGTTGGCCTCCGCCTCGGCGGCGGCCAGTACCTCGGGCGGGATGGGCAGGCTGGTGTCCAGGGTGGTGGCCTCCTCGCCGATGTGGAAGCCCACATTCTCACACTGCACCATCCGGTGCAGGATGCCGCTGAGCACATGTTCGCCGGAGTGCTGCTGCATGCTGTCCAGCCGGTGCTCCATGTCCAGCACGCCGGTCACGGTCTCGCCCACCGGCAGCTCGGCGGCGACGGTGTGGGTCACCACACCGTCCTTTACCTGTACGTCCAGCACCTGGATGCCGTTCAGGGTGCCCCGGTCGGCGGGCTGGCCGCCCCCCTCAGGGAAAAAGGCGGTCTGGTCCAGCACCACGCGGGACCGGCCTTTCGCGGCGGGCTCGCAGGCCAGCACGGCGGCGGTAAAGCGGGAGAGCCACGGGTCTGCATCGTACAGGCGCAGGGTCTCGGGATGGGTCTGTTCGGCCATATATGTCACCTCATTGGGAAGATTTCGCTCTGTGCGGGAGCGTATGCCCCCGCGGCAGTACAATCATACCACATTTCACGCCCGGCTGTCCCCCCTGTACGATGGAAAAACCCGCAAAGTTATTGTATAATAAAACCACTTGGCAGCGGGCTGCGTGCCCTGCTGCCCCAGAACCGAACAAGGAGGTGCCCGCCATGACGCTGCGCACCCTGAAAGCCGCCCTGTGCGGCGGGCTGGCCGCTTGCCTGCTGGCAGGCTGTGCCGGCTTGAATATGACCCCCACCCCGCCGGCGGCCACCCCTGCCCCCACCGCCGCAAACACCCCGGACGGCGGCGTTCTTCGGCTGTGGATGGATGAAGGAGCCGAGGGCCTCTCCCCTGCCTTTGACGCCTACGCGGCCGCCCGCGGCGTGACCATCCGGGAGGCTGATTCGCCCCAGGCGGCAGACCTGGCCATCCTGACCGCTCCGCCTGCCGGGGAGACCGGCTGGATGGACCCCGCCGAGCTGACGCTTTTGCCCGACCTGATGGCGGCGCAGAGCCTGAGCGCCTACAACCGGGCGGTGCCGCTGGGCGGCGCGGCCTGGGGCTACTGGGCCGAGCGATCTGCCTTGGAGGCGCTGGTGCCCGGACTGGATCCGGAGGACCTGCGGCAGGCAAGCTGGAGTGAATGGACGAAGTTCGTGCAGGCGGTGCAGGATTGGACGACTGACCCGGACGACACCGCCGTGACCCTGAACGGCACAAGGTATGCCCTCGCTGCCGAGCGCGGCCCCGCGCTGGAGGGTCTGACCGGGGTGTTTGCTCCCGCCGGATCTGAGGGCGATGTTGCCCTGTGGACCCCTGCCGCCACCGCCGCAGGCAGCGGCACACCCGAGGGCAGCAGTTTGTATGCGGTACTGGAGCTGGAGGCGGAGAACGCTGCCCCCGGCCAGAGCGTGGGCGCGGTGCTGGGCGGCACGGCGCTGCTGGCCCGGGCCGGCAGTGTGCAGGCGGCGCAGATGAGTGCCCCGGTGCTTCTGCCCTGCAAGCAGCCGGAGCTGACCCCGGAAAATGGCTGCACCCTGACAGCACAGCAGCTTTTGGCCTGGCCGGCGGCTGGCACCGGCGCATGGGCAGCCCTGCCCGATGCGGCGGACGATGCACAGGGCGA
>JAFUQL010000359.1 GCA_017472375.1 Oscillospiraceae bacterium
GGCGTCCCCCGCGGTGCGGAAGGTGCGGTCGATGTTCTCACGCCGGGCCATGTCCGCCTCGAATTGGGCGGTGTAGGACTCGGGGGCGGTGTAGCGCACCTCCTGTGCGGGCACCAGCCCCTGGAACAGCCCGCCGCTCCACAGGCAGAGGGCGATGGCCACGGCCGCCGCCGCGGTGGCGTACCGGTTGGCGAACAGCCGTACCATCCGCATCCGCAGCCGCGCCAGCACCGAGCGGTGCAGGTCGGCGGGGGGCGGGGTCAGGGCGTCGGGGGCGGCCAGCAGGGCGGTGTAGCGGTCCAGGCAGCCGTCGCAGAAGGCCAGATGCTCGGCGGCTTCCAGCCGGGCCAGCTCGTCCAGCCCGCCGTCCGCCAGTGCCTGCAGGCCCTCGTCGGTCAGACATCCGGTCATGGGGTCAAACAGTTCCATTCATCTGCACTCCTCTCCGCTCAGTTTGCTCTGCAGGAGCTTCCTCGCCCGATAGAGCTGGGTGCGCACCGTTTTCGGCGGTCTGCGCAGGGCCAGGGCGATCTCGTCCACCGTTCGCTCCTGCAGGAAGAACAGCTCGGACACTTTTAAGTAGGGCTCGTTCAGGCTGCGCACCAGCGCCTCCAGCTCCGCGAAGGACAGCCGGCTCAGCACCTCGTCCTCGGGCCCCGGCGGGCCGGGCGGCATCCCCGGGGCGGGCAGCTGGGGCAGGTCCTCGTCGCCGGGCAGGGAGACCTTGCGGTTCCATGCACTTTTTAAGTAGTCCTTGGCCTTGTTGGCGGCGATGCGGGCCAGCCATTGCCGCTCGCACCCGGCGGGGCAGCGGTCGGCGTGGCTCCACGCGGAGAGAAAGGTCTCCTGTGCCAGGTCCTGCGCCGTGTCCGGGTCGCGCACCAGCTGCAGGCAGACGGTGTATACAAGCCCCTGATAGGTCTGGACCATCGTGGAAAATTCAGCGCTGGTCAATGGGGGCACACCTCCTTGTCTGCATGGGGTCCGGCCGGGGGCCGCGCTGTCAGAACCGATTCTGTATACTATAACGACATGGCGGGCCGGGCGGCTTCAAAACCGGGAAAATTTTTTTCGGGGCAGGCAAAAGGCGCGGCCTGCCGGGGCACCGGCAGCCGCGCCTGTTTGGGTCATTCGGGGGCGCTCACGCCCGCCCGCCGGGCGCTGAACTCGCACCCGCAGTAGTCCTGCTTGTACAGCCCGTACTGCTCGGTCAGCTCCAGGCTGCGCTTGTTGCCGTCCCGCTTGCGGAACTCGCTGGGCAGGTGGTGCAGCCCGTACCGGGCGGCCAGCTCCTCGCCGATCTGGTTGATGCGGATGGGGTCCTTCTGGCGGGACACCGACAGGGTGGTGGTGAACCACCCGAAGCCGTGCTCTTTGGCGTACCGGGCCGCCCGCTCCATGCGCAGGCGGTAGCACACGGTGCAGCGGCCGCCCCGCTCCGGCTCGTTTTCCAGCCCCTGTACGGCGGCGTAGAACTCCGCCGGGTCGTACACATCCTCCACCAGCTTCACGTCCAGGGCGTGGGCCCGGGCCAGAAAGCCCGCCAGCTCATCCGCCCGGCGGCGGTACTCGGCGGGGGGCCAGATGTTGGGGTTGTAGTACAAAATGGTCACATCGAAGTGGGCGCACAGCACCTCCAGCACCGAGGTGGAGCAGGGCCCGCAGCAGGCGTGCAGCAGCAGCGGCACCCGCGCGCCGCCCAGCGATGCGATGGCCCTGTCCATCAAAACGGGGTAGTTGGGTTTGTTGGCCATACGGCGGGCCTCCTTTGTCAAACAGCATTCTCAGATGCAGACATTGTACCACGATTTGTTTTCAAATGGTTCAAATTTGGCCCATAAAAATGCCATAAGTTTCGGGTATTCTATAACCACAGCAAGCGAGGGCCGGCAAACGGCCGGCTGACCATGTCCGGTGGGGCGGCGTACCGCCTCCCTGGATCCACTGCACCCGCCGATGCGAGGGCGCCCCAAGGCCCGAGGCGGGGTCAGACAACCATCTCCTTTCCTTTTCTGTGGGAAGTGTTCTATAGATTCCTCTGGCGAGAGCCGCTGCACCTGTGTTTCTTTCTTTCTGGGGTGCAGCGGCTTTTGCTGTTTTTGTTGCGCCCTGCGGCGCGCTCATGGTATAATCGAATCGACGAGCAAAAACGGAAGGAGACCCGACACCCAATGACCGATGAAAAGATCCTGCGCATCAACGAGCTGGCCCGCAAGAGCCGCACCCCCGAGGGCTTGACCGAGGAGGAAAAAGCCGAGCAGGCCCGCCTGCGCGCTGAATATGTGGCGGCGTTCCGCGGCAGCCTGAAGGCCCAGCTGGACAGCACCGTCATCGTGAACCCGGACGGCACCCGCACCGTGCTGAAGGACAAGGCGGCAAAGAAAAAGCCCAATTGAGGGGGCAATTCTGCCAAAGATTTTGGGGCAATTTGGACGTTTTGCGGAAAAGCACCGGAAATGCTTTTCAAACACGCACAAATACCGTATAATATTTGATGGCTCTTGTGCCGTGCGGCGCGGGGGCAGGCTGACAACAGGCGGCGGATCCCGGGCAGAGCGCCCGGAAAAGGCTGCCTTTGAGCAAAGGAATGTGAGGTAAGTCAAAAATGCTGACTGCAATTACCGGCGTCAACTGGGGCGATGAGGGCAAGGGCCGCATGGTGGACCTGCTCAGCCAGGAATATGACATCGTCTGCCGCTACCAGGGCGGCAACAATGCCGGCCATACCGTCAAAAATCCCCGCGGCAAGTTCGTGCTGAACCTGCTGCCCTCGGGCATCCTGCGCCCGGACGTGGTGTGCGTCATGGGCAATGGCATGGTCATCGACCCCGCCCATCTGGCCAAGGAGATCGAGAGCCTGCGCGCTCAGGGCATCGCCATCAGCCCCGCCAACCTGAAGATCAGCGACCGCGCCACCATCTGCATGCCCCATCATGTGATGGAGGATGGCCTGGAGGAGGACCGCCTGTCCAAGAGCGGCAGCCAGTTTGGCTCCACCCGCCGCGGCATCGCCTACTCCTACGGCGACAAGTACATGAAGAAGACCCTGCGCATGGGCGACCTGCTGAGCCTGGACGACAGCGTCAAAAAGCGCCTGGCCACCATCCTCGAGTGGAAGAGCCTGACCCTGGAGGGCGTGTACGGCAGCACCGCCATCGACCTGGAGGAGACCTGGGCCTGGTGCCAGAAGTACGCCGAGATCTTCAAGGATTACATCTGCGACGTGGGTGCGTTCCTGTCCGATGCGGACGACGCCGGCAAGAAGATCCTGTTCGAGGCCCAGCTGGGCGCTCTGCGCGACATCGACTTCGGCATCTTCCCCTACACCTCTTCGTCCTCCTCGAACGCGGGCTACGCCTGCGTCGGCGCGGGTATCCCCGGCAGCCACGTTGACC
>JAFUQL010000043.1 GCA_017472375.1 Oscillospiraceae bacterium
AGCTCGATGCGGTTTACCTTTGGCGGGCAGAACACCATGGAGGAGGCACAGTACCTGTGCGAGGTGCTGGAGCAGGTCATCCCCCGCCGCCGCGCCATGAGCTGCATGTGGCTGCACAGCCAGAACACCGTGCGCGACTTCAGCCTGAAGGACTGATCGCCCCCTACTGAAAATTTACGTTCCTACAAAGGAGATAGAACATTATGGCTGGTATGTACAGTGCAAAAGTTATGGATCACTTCGCCAACCCCCGCAACGTGGGCGAGATGCCCGATGCCACCTGCGTGGGCGAGGTGGGCAAAACCAAGTGCGGCGACATCCTGCGAATGTACCTGAAGATCGATAACGACGTCATCGTGGACGTGAAGTTCCTGACCTTCGGCTGCGGCGCCGCCATCGCCACCAGCAGCATGGCCACCGAGCTGATCAAGGGCAAGACCGTGGCCGAGGCGCTGACCGTCACCAACAAGGCTGTGGTGGAGGCTCTGGATGGCCTTCCCCCGGTGAAGGTCCACTGCAGCGTTCTGGCGGAGCAGGCCGTGAAGGCCGCCCTGAGCGATTACTACACCCGTCTGGGCATCGATCCCGAGCCCATCGTGGGCAAGCTGGAGGGCGACTGCCACGACTGCCACGGCAGCTGCGGCGTGTGATGGAGGGTTTCCGTACCTTTGAGAAGCAGGATCGGGTGCTGCTGGCACTCTCCGGCGGGGTGGACTCGTCGGTGGCCTGTGCCGTTCTGATGCAGATGGGCTTTGAGGTGGAGGCCGCAGTCATCCGCTTCTCCCCCGCCCACGACGGCGCGGTGGCGGCAGCCCGCACCGCGGCGCAGCAGCTGGGCGTGCCCCTGCACGTCCTCGAGGGCGAGGATGCCTTCAAGGAGTCGGTCATCGAGCCCTTCTGCGCCGGCTACTGCAGCGGCGAGACCCCGAACCCCTGCATTCAATGCAACCCGGCGGTGAAATTCCGCCTTCTGGCCCAAAAGGCCGATGAATTGGGCTGTGCCTTTCTGGCCACCGGCCACTATGCCCGTGTGGAGCAGGACGCGGATGGCGTGACCCGCATCCACACCGCCGAGAGCGGCGCCCGGGATCAGACCTACATGCTGTACCGTCTGGGCGAGGACATTCTGGAGCGGCTGTGCCTGCCCCTGGGCGAGTTCGAGAAGGAGGACGTGCGTGAGATGGCCCGGGACATGGGCCTCTCCTGCGCAGACGCCCCCGACAGCATGGAGATCTGCTTCATCCCGGACGGCGACCACGCCGCCTACATTGAGAACGCGGGCTACGCCCCCAAGACGGGCCGTTTCATCGGCCCGGACGGTCAGGATCTGGGCCCCCACAAGGGGGTACAGCACTACACGGTGGGGCAGCGCAAGGGCCTCGGTCTGGCGCTGGGCAAGCCCTGTTTCGTCAAGGGCATCCTGCCCGGCGGCGATGTGCAGCTTGGCTGGGCCGGCGAGGAGTTCTTCACCCGGCTGACCCTGCGGGACATCGCATCCCCCGGCCCCCTGCCCGCCGGCGAGTATCTGGTGAAGGTACGCAGCGCGGCGCAGGCCGTGCCTGCCCGGTTTGATGGCACGAACACCCTCACCTTCCCCGAGCCGGTGCGCGCCCCTGCCCCCGGTCAGAGCGCAGTCTTCTACCGGGACGGCGCCGTCTGGGG
>JAFUQL010000044.1 GCA_017472375.1 Oscillospiraceae bacterium
CCAGCACCACCAGCACCTGCAGCCCGGCCTTCGCCAGCATCCGGGCCACCACAAAGCCGTCGCCGCCGTTGTTGCCCTTGCCGCACCAGACCGCGGCGGTCTTTGCCCCGGGCCAGCGCTCCCGCAGGATGCGGGCGGCGGCACGGCCGGCGTTCTCCATCATCTGATAGTAGGTCCGGCCGGCCTCATCAGCCAGATATTCCAGTTCCTTCATGCGGGCCACGGTCACCTCGGCGGGAACAGCCGCCGCCGGGTCGGGCCATGCGCGGTATTCGCTCATAGGGAGTTCCTCCTGTGGGACGGCTGCGCCGCCCGTTTTTCTTGATTTTTCCCTTTTCGGAAAAATAGTTCTGAAACGTGAGCATGTTGACAAATTGGAATTTAGTGATTTTCCATGTACTCTATAAACTCTGGTGTTTTAGACCAATATTTAATTCCCCAATTTTCAAAGTTCCATTCATCCATATAGTCATTACATTCATAATCTATGTAATATAAATTTCCACCTTGCGGAATAAAATTTGTTGGAAAATAATCGATATTTGTATTTGCAGGGTACAATAATGCACACATTTCTTTTACCTGTGTTATAAATCTCTCTTCCATCTGTCCCTTTTTAACCAAATCGTAGATAGTATCTCCGTCAATATACTCTTTTAAGATACGCTCTTCTTTGACATCAACATCTAACATTGTCGGAATCGTAATGCCTATGTTTTTTAGTCGCTCATAATCTCTGATTTCCGATTGAATCTTATCTCCAAACTGATAGTAATCACAAGGTTCATGATGTATCTGCTTTAAAACATATTGAACATTATCCTTTTCGACTAAATATGAATAGCCCCCTTTTCCCTTGCCGAGCAGTTTGATAATTCGATAATCTATTCCATTAACCGTCATAACTTCAGGCATGACCGTACCTCCAAATTCTAATTTGCTTAAATTATACCTTCTCTCTATCGGAAACACAATTCCGAAAAGGGATTTTGATCTTACAGCAGAACGGCCGGGATGTGCAACCATCCCGGCCGTTTTCGTTTGTTTTTTGCTCGTTTTTTCAACCGAAGCAGGGTTTCACGGTGGAAAACTCACTCCTCGCCCCGGGCGCCCTCCGCCTGGAACCAGAACAGGCTGCCCTTGCCCAGGCCGCTGTTCACACCGAAGCGGAACCCGTGCCCCTGCAGGATGGCCTTGGTGATGGACAGGCCCAGGCCGGTGCCCGCCTTGCCCGCATCGCTGCGGCTGCGGTAGTACCGGTCAAAGATGTGGGGCAGGTCCTCCGGGCGGATGCCCGGGCCGTGGTCCTCGATCTCCACCCGGCAGCCGCCCTCCATCAGCGGGATGGCCCGCAGCACGAACACTCCGTCCTCGCCGATGTGGTGCATGGCGTTGCCCAGCAGGTTGTGCAGCACCCGCTCCATCATGGCCGGGTCGGCGTGCACCGGGCAGGGGGCGTCCGCTTCCAGCTGCAGCGTCCAGCCGTTCTGGGCACAGACGGCCTCATACCGCTCGGCCACCTCCTCGCAGAGCTGCGCCATGTCGAAGTCCACCGGCACCGGCTTGTCCGCGCCGCTGCTCACCTTGCTCAGCTCCATGACGCTGTTCACCAGCCCGCTGAGCCGGTCGGTCTCGTCCACGATGATGTTCAGCTGCTCGGTGCGGCGGGCGGGATCCCCGCCGGTCAGGTCGCGCACCGTTTCTGCGTAGCCCCGGATGAGGGTCAGCGGGGTGCGCAGGTCGTGGCTCACGTTGGCCAGCAGCTCCCGCTGCATCTGGGCGCTGCGCTTCACCTCGCCGGCCATGTGGTTGAAATCCTGCGCCAGAAGGCCGAATTCATCGTCCTGATCCACGCTGACCTGCACATCGTAGTTGCCGCCGGCGATCTGCCGCGCCGCCGCCGAGAGCTGGGCGATGGGGCGGGCGATCCAGCGGCTGATCCACAGGCTGCACAGCAGGCACAGCAGCAGCATCCCAAGTCCCACCGAGGGCAGCAGCTTGCCCAGCACCTGCCCCGCCTCGTCGATGCGGGCCAGATTGGCCGACACAAGGATCACATACTGCCCGCCGCCGGCGGTGCAGCCCAGCACCATCTGGCGGCTGGTGCCCTGCTCCAGGATCTCAAACAGCGTCCCCTGCTCAAAGGTCGCCCGGCGCAGGGCGATGGCGGCGGAGGTATCCCAGGTGGAGGTGTGCCCGCCGCCGAACTGCGCCCCGTCCCCCTCGTGCAGCAGGCAGGGGTACAGGTTCTCCACATGGTTGATGCAGCGCAGAGAGGTGTCCGCCACGTCCACGCAGGTGTCGCCCAGATCGATGTGGCCGGCGTTGATGTCCTCGTTCAGCCCGGCCCAGAACTCCTGCCCCAGGCTGACCCCGAAGAAATTGCGCTGGGAGATGATGACCCCGTTCTCTGCCGCCTCATCAAAGCGGTCGGCCAGCAGATCCAGCCGGTGCTGCAGCCGGTTCTGGATGAACTTGTTGTACTGGGGCTCCATCAGCCGGGTGACCAACAGCCACACCAGCGCCACCGTGACCAGGCACATCAGGCACAGGCTGAGCATCAGCTTGCCCCGCAGCCCCAGCCGCCGGCGGCTCCGTGTGCGGTGCGCGGGAAGTGCAGGCTGCTTCATTTTCCGGCCTCCGGGTCAAATTTGTAGCCCACGCCCCACACGGTGACGATGTAGCTGCGGCAGGGGCCCAGGTGGCTGCGCAGCATCTTCACATGGGTGTCCACGGTGCGGTCTTCGCCGTAGTAGTCGTAGTTCCACACCTTCTGCAGGATCTTCTCCCGGCTCATGGCGATGCCCCGGTTGCTGGCCAAAAACACCAGCAGGTCAAACTCCTTGGGGGTAAGCCCCGCCTCCCGGCCGTCCACCTTCACGCTGTGGCTGGCCACGTCGATGGTCAGCGGGCCAAAGGTCATCACGCCGGTCTCCTCCCGGGGGGTGGGCATGGTGCGGGCCAGCACCACCTTCACCCGGGCCACCAGCTCCCGGGGGCTGAAGGGCTTGACCACATAGTCGTCCGCGCCGCCCTCCAGGCCGGCCAGCTTGTCGTACTCCTCGCCCCGGGCGGTGAGCATGATGACCGGGGTGGTCATTTTGCGGCTGCGCATCTCCCGCAGGCAGGTCATGCCGTCCACAAAGGGCATCATCACGTCCAGAATGACCAGGTCGATGCCGCCCACCGCCAGCCGCGCCAGCGCGGCGCTGCCGTCGGTGGCTTCGTCGCACTCGAAGCCGGAAAACTGCAGATGTTCCCGGATGAGCTCGCGGATGCGGGGCTCGTCGTCCACGATCAGGATCTTCGCCATTGTTCTTCCCTCCCTCTATTCCGGGCCAATGCGGCCCGCACAGGCGCGGCCCCTCGGCCGGGGCGCACCGGATCTCTCTTGCTTTATAGTACCATAATACCCCACGGGGATGTGAAGTTTGTGAAAGAACCTCAAATTTTTTGTATCAGACCGCCCGCAAAAACCAAAAGCGGCGCGGGCCGTGTTCGGCCCGCGCCGCCAATGCGTGCGGTATTTGGTGCGTTTCGGGAACGCTTACTTCTTCAGAGCCTCGACGGTGCCGTCGAACTCCTTGACGATGCTCTCCTCGGGGGCGGGGGTCATCAGGCTGACCACCACCATCACAACGGTGTTGAGGATGAAGGCGGGCAGCAGCTCGTAGATGCCCAGGATGCCGCCCAGGGGGCGGACCAGGTACTTCCAGATGAAGACCATGGCGCCGCCGGCCACCATGCCGGCCAGAACGCCCTGCTTGTTGCTGCGCTTCCAGAACAGAGCGGCCAGGATGGCAGGGCCAAAGGTGGCGCCGAAGCCGGCCCAGGCAAAGGACACGATGCCGAACACGCTGCTGTTGGGGTCACGGGCGATGAAGATGGCGATCAGGCTGATGACAGCCAGAGTGCCGCGGGCGACCATCAGGCTGCTCTTCTCGGTCAGCTTGACCTTGAAGAAGTCCTGCACCAGGTCCTGAGAGACACTGGAGGAGGCGGCCAGCAGCTGGCTGTCGGCGGTGGACATGGTGGCGGCCAGAATGCCCGCCAGGATGATGCCGGCGATCAGCGCGGCGGCGGGGCCGAAGCTGCTCAGCAGCATGGCGATCTTGACGATGATGGTCTCGGAATCGCTGCCGGTCAGGGCCTCAACGGCACCGGCCTTGGTCATGGCGTTGCCAACAATGCCGATGACCACGGCCACGCCCATGCTGATGACCACCCAGATGGAGGCGATGCGGCGGCTCATGGCCAGCTTGTTCTCGTCCTCGATGGCCATGAAGCGCAGCAGGATGTGAGGCATACCGAAATAGCCCAGGCCCCAGGCCAAAGCGGAGGCGATGGTGACACCGCCGTAGCCGCCGGCTGCAGTGCCGGCCACAGGGTCATGGGTGGTGGTCATGGACAGGTAGCCGGCCATGCTCTGGGCATTGGCCATGACCGCGTCCAGGCCGCCGGCCTGATTCACGCCGAAGCCCAGCACCACCAGCAGGGCGACGGACATGACGATGCTCTGCACCAGGTCGGTGACCGAGGCGGCCAGGAAGCCGCCCATGGCGGTGTAGACCACGATGACCAGTGCGCACACGATCATGGTGGGCACATAGGGCAGGCCCATCAGGCTGGTGAACAGCTTGCCGCAGGCGGCGAAGCCGGAAGCGGTGTAGGGCACAAAGAACACCACGATGACGATGGCCGCGATGCAGCTCAGCAGGTTCTTGTCGTCATGGTAGCGCTTGGCCAGGAAATCGGGCACGGTGATGGCGTTGATGCGGTGGGAGTACACGCGGATGCGCTTGGCCACGATCAGCCAGTTGACGTAGGTGCCGATGGCCAGGCCGATGGCGGTCCAGGCGGCGTCACAGACACCGGTCAGGTAAGCCACGCCGGGCAGACCCATCAGCAGCCAGCTGGACATATCGCTGGCCTCGGCGCTCATGGCGGTGACCAGGGGGCCCAGCTTGCGGCCGCCCAGATAGAAGTCATCGCTGGAGGTGTTCTTCTTGGAGTAGTAGACACCCACCAGCAGCATGGCCACCAGATAGATCGCGATGGCCGCGAGGATAAGTACGATCGCACTTTCCATGGTTTGATTCTCTCCTTCCCTATATTGCCTGCTGCGGCGCGGCACCCGCCCCCCATGGCGGGCCGCACGGACCGTTCCGCACAGACAAGGCACGCGGCCGGCCTCTGCGGGCCTTTTTGGCGCACGTACACTTTTATAGAATAGCGTGTTAATTATAGCACAAAGCCGCGCGGTTTGGGAATGCACGTTTCCGGCAAAAAGCACCACAACAACGGGTCAAATTTGTGCGTTTTGTGAATCATTCGGGCGCTTGCGGCCCTTTTGCCCAAAGAAGGGGCGGGGCCGACTGCTGCGGCCCCGCCCCTTATTCATCGTTGCTGTGCCAGGATGCTCCGTTGGCTCACAGGTTGACCCGGCCGCCCACCGGGGCCATCAGCACCCGGCCGGTGCCCCGGTACACGTTCACCAGACCCTCACCCGAGGCGGCGCTGCCCAGCAGGCTCTTGCCGGAGCGCTCCACCGTGAAGCTCAGCGAGCCGCTCCAGGCGATGGCCATGCTGCCGTCCACCTTCAGCACGTCGTCCTTCAGGGTGATCTCGATCAGCTCCTCCTTGGGGGAGGCGGACTCCAGGCAGACGATGCCGCTGCCGGTGAGCCCCAGGTTGAACAGGCCCTCGCCGCCGGCCGCCGCCGAGGAGAAGTTGGAGCGCATGACCGCCTTGTGCTTCACCCGGGAGTCGCAGGCCAGGAACATCCCGTCCTCCACCACCACCGAGCCGTTCCACTCGTCCAGGTCCAGCAGCAGGATGTGCCGGTAGGTGGGCTCCAGCGTCAGGATGCCCTTGCCGGTGTACTCGGGCTTGATGGCGGATTCGCCGGTGACCGAGCCGCGCATGGCCTTGCCGAACAGGTCGCCCACGCCCTTGACGCCGGTGGTGGCGTTCACGTCGCCCAGCATCCACTGCATGGCGCCCGCCTGCAGGGTGATCCCGCCGGACTTGGCCAGATCGCACACCACCTGCCGCTTGCGCACGTTCATCTGGCTGCAGAAATAGGCGGTGGCCGCGCTGGACGGGCTGACGCTCAGATCCCGCAGGTATTCCACCACGGTGAAGGGTCCCTTGCTTTCCACGGTGCGGATGTCGTCGTTGTCAAAAAAGTTGCCGATGCTGTACATATCTGTCCTCGCTTTCATCATGAAGTGGGGGTGTCGGATGCAAAAAGGGCCGGCCGCCCATGCAGCCGGCCCTTTGGCACGTTTACTCGCCCGTGTGCGGCAAATGTCGCACAGCGGCTCAGTCCTCCCGGCGGAAGAACTCCTTGAACTCACTGTAGCCCTCGCCGCGCAGGGTCTCCTTCTGGTTCTTGGCGTTCTTGGCGCGGGTGGTTACCATCACCTGCACGCCCTCGGCGCGCAGCGCGGCGGCCTCGCGGAACATGGCCACCTTCTTCTCGGCAGACAGGCCCTTCTCGGCCAGGAAAGCCACCTTGCGGGTGTCGTCGGGCACCTGGTAGCCCTGGTCCTTCAGGATGGTGATGATGCGCTCGAAGCCGATGGAGAAGCCGCAGGCGCAGACCTTCTGGCCGCAGAACTTGCCCACCATCTCATCGTAGCGGCCGCCACCGGCGATGGAACCGCTGAAGCCGGGCAGCTCCACCTCAAAAATGGTGCCGGTGTAGTAGCCCATGCCGCGCACCAGGGTGGGGTCGAACACCAGGTTGAACTCGCCGGTGGCGCCGGCCTTCACACAGCTCAGGATCTCGTCCAGGCCGTCCAGCACGGCGGGATCCAGCGCCTCACCCAGCTCCTCGCCGCAGAACTCCCGGGCGCTCAGGCCCAGGCCGGCCTTCTCGAACCACTTGACGTACTTGGCCACGCTCTCGGCGGCAAAGCCCTCGGCAGCCAGCTCCTTCTCCACGCCCTCCAGGCCGATCTTGTCCATCTTGTCCAGAATGATGAACACCTTGTCGTAATCGGCCTCGGCAAAGCCGCAGGCCTGGGCCATGGCCTTCAGGATGTGGCGGTCGTTGACGCGCACGGTGAAGCCAGTGAAGCCCAGCTTCACCAGCATGCTGGTGGTGGCGCCCATCAGCTCGATCTCGGCCAGATTGGTGGCGTCGCCCAGGATGTCGATGTCGCACTGGGTGAACTGGCGGAACCGGCCCTTCTGGGGGCGGTCAGCGCGCCACACGCTGCCGATCTGCAGCGCCTTGAAGGGGCTGGGCAGCTGGGCCATGTTGTTGGCGTAGTAGCGGCTCAGGGGCAGGGTCAGGTCATAGCGCAGGCCGCTGTCGCACAGGTCGGTCTGATCCTCGGCACTGGCCAGCTTCTCGCCGCGCTTCAGGATCTTGAAGATGAGCTTCTCGTTCTCGCCGCCCTGCTTGCTGGTCAGGTTCTCGATGTGCTCCACACAGGGAGTCTCGATCTGACTGAAGCCGTAGCTGCCGTAGGTCTGCTTGATCTGGCCCTGCACATACTCGCGCAGGCGCATATCCGAGGGCAGGTAGTCGTTCATGCCCTTCATGGGGGTCTTGATGCACTTCATAGTCACAACGTCCTTTCAAAAGGGGGCCGCGCGGGCCGCCGCAGAATCCTCACAAAGCTGCCCCGCCGTGCAGGAAACAGCTTAACAGAGTAAGTATAGCACAAACACCGGCGGTGCGCCAGATGCTTTTGCGCACCGAAGCGGTGCATTGTTTCGCCCGGCCGAATGTGATACACTGTACCCATACAGAATATCCCTTTGGAGGCCGAATTTATGAAAGCATATCCGCTGTTTACCGCCAAGAAGATGAACTGGGACCGCATCGCCTGGGGCACCGGCGCCTGGCTGCGCACCGAGTGGACGGTCTACCGGGACGGCAGCCTGGACACCACCGTGACCTGCGACGAGGACCGCACTCCCGGTCAGGAGCATCCCCGCACCGAGGAGCTGACCGAGGGCCGCATGGACCCGGAGAAGCTGGCCGAGCTGAAGGACCTGCTGGAGGACTTCCCCGACTGCTGGGCCGAGGACATCGACGACGGCATCGGCTGGGAGATGTGCAGCCGCGGGCCGGATGGCGCGCCCCTGCACCACATCAGCGGCGCCATCCAAAAGGACGCCACGCTCCAGGCCATCGCCGCCCTGCTGGACGGCGCGGCCGGTTGACCTGAGTTTTGTTGTTTACTGAAAAAGGAGCATCCCATGAAGATCGCAGTCCCCTATGATTCCGGCCTTGTGTTCCAGCACTTTGGCCATACCGAGTATTTTATGCTTTACACCGCCGAGAACGGCGCCGTCACCGCCAGCGAGCAGTGCCCCACCGCGGGCCAGGGCCCCGGTGCGCTGGCCGGGTTCCTGGCCGGCAAAGGGGTGGAGGTGCTGATCTGCGGCGGCCTGGGCATGGGCGCGCGGCAGGCCGTCACCGCTGCCGGCATCCGGCTGTTCCCGGGCGTGACCGGCAGCGCGGACGCCGCGGTGCAGGCCTTCCTGGCCGGCACGCTGGCCTTTGACCCCAACACCGCCTGCAGCCACCATCACCACGCCGAGGGCGAGGGCTGCGGCCATCACCACGAGGAGGGCCACGCCTGCGGCCATTGCGGCCACTGAGCCGCCCCATCACACGGCAAAAGGCCGGCGCATCCACACGGGTGCGCCGGCCTTGTTTTGTTGTTACAGCACGAACCAGTACACCGCCGCAAAGTGGCAGCCGCTGCCCGCCAGAATGAACAGGTGGAACAGCTCATGGAAGCCCCAGCCGCCGGGGAGGTCCGGCTTTTTCAGCAGGTAGATGACCGCCCCCAGCGAGTAGCACACACCGCCGGCCGCCACCACCGCCAGGCAGACGGCGGGCATGGCCTGAAACTCCCCCAGCACCGGCAGGATCGACCAGCCCAGCAGCAGGTACAGCCCGGTGCCCAGCCAGCGGGGCGCATCCAGCCAGAACAGCTTCATCAGGATGCCTGCCAGAGCCGCCGCCCAGACCACCCCCAGAAACAGGGGCAGCCACCGGGGCGCCATATACCGGATACAGAACGGCGTATAGCTGCCCGCAATGAGCACATAGATCATGGCGTGGTCCAGCTTGCGCAGCCGCTTGAGAAGGCCGGGGCCGCACAGCACATAGTGGTACAGACTGCTGGCGGCATAGAGGGCCACCAGCGATACGCCGAACACCATCGCCCCGGCCACCACCGCCGCGCCGCTGGTCTGCCGCCAGCCCCGCAGTGCCAGCAACAGGGTGCCCACCGCACCCGCCAGCGCCCCGAGAAAATGGGTGTAGCTGCTCAGGGGGTCCCGCCCCCGCCGAAAATATGCGTACATTCCTTGCCCTCCCTCATCTGCGGCGGCCTCCCGTCGCTTCGCGTCGATTTTGCAAATCGCATTATCTGGTTTTCGATACTATGTGTATAGTATATGCCATTGAGGAGGAGATGTCAATCGGACAAGGTGTGGGATGTGGGGGACATCCGGACACCGACACCGCCTGCAGCAAGATCCGGTGCTGCCGCCTGGCCGGTGGCAAAGATCAAAAAGACATTCATCCAAAAGAGGCGCGCCCTGTTTGGATGAATGTCTTTGTCAGCAAGGATCGTATGGGGCCTTTGGAAGATCTGTGCGATCCGTTTCCGGTCTTTCAGCACAGCAAGCGGCACCAGCCGAAAACTCCGGCGCGGTGTTACCCGTCAGCCCGCAGCAGATCCGGGCGATGCTTCCGCACGATGCTCAGCGCCGCCTCCAGAGCGGCCTTGCTCTCTCTGGCCTCCAGGATCGCTTCCAGCTTTTTCGCCTCCGAAAGCTCTGCCCTGCGCTTCTCCTCGCGGAGTCGCTCCTGATGCGCCCGGGCCAGCTCGCGGACCTCCGCTTCGCTTTCCGGCAGATCCTTTGTGATCAGAAACTCCTCGTAGGCATCCAGGTAGAGATCCACATCCTCTGTGAACGCCACCTGGCGGCCATGGTCCAGCCACAGGATCTTATTACACAGCTCACGCACCTGGGGGACCGAATGCGAGACCAGGATCCCCGTTACACCGCTGTTCAGGATCGCCCGCATCTTATCTCCGCTTTTTTTGCGGAACGCGCCGTCGCCAACGCTCAGCACCTCGTCCAGAATGAGGATGTCCGGATCGACCAGGCAGGCGATGGAGAAGGCCAGGCGGCTCTTCATGCCGCTGGAAAGCTGCTTAAAAGGGCGCTCCTGAAAATTTTGCAGCTCTGCAAACGCAATGATCTCATCGTATTTTTCGTCCATAAAGGAGCGGGTATACCCCAGCATTGCGCCGCGCAGGTAGGTGTTTTCCCGCACGGTCAGCTCACCGTCGAACCCCGAAGCGAGCTCCAGCAGGGCAGCGATGCTGCCGTTGATCTCCATATGCCCTTCTGTTGGTACCATGATGCCGGACACCGCCTTCAGCAGGGTCGACTTGCCTGCGCCGTTCGAGCCGATGATGCCCAGCATATCGCCCTTTTCCAGCGCAAAGGTGATGTGGCGGTCCGCCCAGAATTCCGTTACCTTATAGTTGCCCTTGAGCCGCCGAACCACATATTCCTTCAGGCCGATGTCCTTGAAGTCACCGGTGATGTATCGGATGGACACGTTGTCCGCTTTGATGATCGACATAGCGAGCCCTCCTCACACATAGTA
>JAFUQL010000045.1 GCA_017472375.1 Oscillospiraceae bacterium
AACCGTTAACGACTCGTTTTTTGCACAGGAGGGGCGTATGGACGCGAAACAGGACTTTACCCGGGGCAGCATCTTCGGCAAGATGCTGCATTTTATGCTCCCGATCCTGGGGGCACAGATCCTGCAGGCCATGTACGGCGCGGTGGATCTGCTGGTGGTGGGGCGCTTCGGCACCGAGGCGGGCATCTCGGCGGTCTCCACCGGCAGCGGCATCCTGAATCTGGTCACCTTTGTGATGTGCGCACTGGCCACCGGCGTCACCATCCTCATCGGGCGGTACCTGGGCGAGCAGCGGCAGGAGAAGATCTCCCCGCTGCTGGGCGCAGCCATCGCCTTCTTCCTGATCCTTGCGGCGGTGCTCACCGTGGTGCTGGTGGTGTTCGCCCGGCCGCTGGCGGTGCTGATGCAGGCCCCCGAGGCCGCATTGGACCTGACCGTCCAGTACATCCGCATCTGCGGCGGCGGCTTTGTGTTCGTGGTGGCCTACAACCTGATCAGCGGTATCTTCCGGGGCATGGGCAACTCCCGGCTGCCCCTCGTCTTTGTGGCCATCGCCTGCGCAGTGAACGTGGTGGGCGACCTGGTGCTGGTGGCCGGCCTGGGCCTGAACGTGGTGGGCGCAGCGGTGGCCACCATCGCGGCACAGGCGGTGAGCGTGGTGCTGTCGCTGGTCATCATCCGCCGGCAGAAGCTGCCCTTCGCCTTCTCGGTGCGGGACATCCGCCCCCGCCGCCGGGAGACCGCCGCCTTTCTGCAGATCGGCGCACCTCTCGCCCTGCAGGAGCTGCTCACCAACCTGTCCTTCCTGGCGCTGTGCGCCTTCATCAACCGGCTGGGCCTGGACGCCTCCAACGGCTACGGCATCGCCCAGAAGATCCAGTCCTTCATCCTGCTGATCCCCTCCTCGCTGATGCAGTGCATGGCCTCCTTTGTGGCCCAGAACGTGGGCGCCGGCAAGGAGGACCGCGCCCGGAAGGGCCTGCTGTACGGCATGTCGGTGGGCGCGGGCATTGGCGTGGTCATCGCGCTGGCGGTGTTCTTCAAGGGGGACGCGCTGTCCGCCGTGTTCTCCTCCAGCCCCCGGGACATCGCCCGCTCCTTCGAGTATCTGCGGGGCTTCGCGCTGGAGGCCGTCGTCACCAGCGTACTGTTCAGCTTCCTGGGCTACTTCAACGGGCACGCCCGCTCCATGTTCGTGATGGTGCAGGGCCTCATCCAATCCTTCCTCATCCGCCTGCCCATGTCCTATGTGATGAGCATCCGGCCGGATGCCTCCCTCACCGGCATCGGCCTCGCGGCCCCCACCGCCACCATCTTCGGCATCCTGATGTGCGTTTGGTACTACCGCAGGATGTGGAAAAATCCCCGCCGCCCGGACGGCGCGCTGGGCTGATCCATAAAAACGTCCCAATTCAGAAACGTGTTTCCAGTGGAGGCGATGTGGCAAATTGGGGTTTGTCGCTTTTGCGGTGGCCTTTTAATAAAGATCAAAGAAGCCGTAGCCGTGCCCCCCTCAGTCGCCTGCGGCGACAGCTCCCCCCACAAGTGGGGGCAGTCTTTTCCG
>JAFUQL010000046.1 GCA_017472375.1 Oscillospiraceae bacterium
AGAAACGCCTCAGTGGGGATGTATTTGGCGGGGCAGGTGTGGCTCAGCACCACGTCCACCTGCCGGCCCAGCCGCTCCAGCGTCTCGCGAACATGGGCCTTGATGGCATCGTCCGGCTGCTCGTCCTTCCACCACTTGGGGTCGTAAGGGTTGCGCATGAAACGGTACAGCCAGTCCACCGAGTAGGCCCCGCCCAGCACCAGAAATCGCCGCCCCTCAATGGTGAACACCTCGCCATCTTTGGCAAACAGCAGGTTGGGCCATTCCGGCTCATACCAAACGGTACCGCCCTTCCACTGCATTTCCCGGTAGGTGCCAAGGGTGGCGGGGCGCATCTCGTGGTTGCCGTGGATGCACAGCACCGTGACCCCCAGCGCATTCACTGCAGCCTTCCGCTCCGCATCCCCCAGAAGGTTGCCGTCGTAGTTGAAGCCCGCATCCCCCAGAATGATGAGGGTGTCCCCACCGGTCAGCCCATACTGCTTTACAGCCGGTGCGATGCGCCCGAAGCTGCCGTGGGTGTCTCCGGTCACACAGATCATGGCGCTCTCCTCCTTTCCTTTGTAAAAATGGTATTCGTCCAGGCCGCGTTTTTGTCGCACAAATCGAAGCGGCGCCCGGTTTCTTCGCCGGGCGCCGCTTGTTTTTTATTTCAGGGGGCCACCCATGTGACCGCGCCTACCTGCTGGATCGCCTTTGCCCCGCAGCGGTTGGCCACAGCGACACACTCCTCCAGCGGCAGGCCATTGGCCAGCCCGTACAGGAATCCGCCCACAAAGCTGTCCCCCGCGCCGGTGGTGTCCACACAGTGCACGCCTTCCACCGCCGGGGCATAGAACTCCGTGTCCTTGTCCTTCACATAGCAGCCCCTGGCGCCGCACTTGATGACCACCGTGCCCACGCCGGCAGCCAGCAGTGCATCGGCGGCAGCCTCCACCGTGTCCGCCCCGGTGAGCAGCATGGCCTCTGCATCGTTGGGCAGCAGGTAGTCCACATACCGCAGGGCGAGGGCCAGATCCTCCACCGTCTCGCCGTTCTTGCGCTTGGTCATGTCGGCGCAGACGGTGATGCCCTGCGACTTTGCAAGGCGGAACAACGTCGCCATCTCCCGGGTCTTCATCTGCGGGAACACAAAGATGCTGGCGAAGCACAGGATGTCCAGATCCTCCGGGAAGGGCAGGCGGAGGTCCTCCAGCCGAAGCTGCCGCTGGCTGCCGTGAGGATTGGTCAAAAAGCACCGCTCTCCGTCCGGTTTCACCAGCACCACGTTCACACTGGTGGGCACGTCCTCCCGGACGTGCAGGCCGCTCAGCTCCAGCCCAACCTGCTCCATGCGGCGGCGCACCGTCTCGCCGGCGGCATCCGCGCCAATGAGGGTCTCCAGATGCACCGGCACCCCCAGATGCTGCAGCACGGTGGCTTCGTTCAGCGCATCGCCGCCGCAGGTCATCACGATCTGCTCCGCCGGGTACGACCCGGTGCAGAACACTGACTCCTCCGCCGGTGTGACCAGCACATCCACGATGGCCGCCCCGATGACCTCTACCTTTTTCATGCCCTCTCCCCCATGCTGTCGTTTGTTCCATTATACCCCAGCAGGGCGGGCAGCTTCAAGGGTGCAGAACGCCCCGGGCAGGATCTCTCCCGCCCGGGGCGCTCATACAGTATTGCTGAGGCCGGATCACACACCGACGGTCTCGTCGGTGATGGTGGCCATGGCTTCTGCGGTGCTCATGCCGCCGGCGACGGCCGCCTTGCGGGCGGCGTTCACCGCCTGAATGGTGCGCAGGCGGGTGCCGTCCAGCTCGTAGCCTTTCATGGCCCACAGGGTCAGGGCCCAGGCCACCATGGGAACGACACAGAACAGGGCGATGACC
>JAFUQL010000047.1 GCA_017472375.1 Oscillospiraceae bacterium
CCAATATACTATTATAAACGGCGGGGCGGCCGAGAGCAAGATTTTTCGGCATCTGCACAGGGCGGAAATGATTGGCGGCCGTCAGCCCAGGCCAACAAACGGGCGGAGACAAAAATCAAAACGCCCGTGTGCTTTGCGGCACACAGGCGTTCAGATGCTATCGAAAGTTCGTCAAGAAACAGGGGCTCAGGCCTCGGCCTTGTTGGCGCGCTTGGCCAGACGGCTGATCTTGCGGGCAGCGGTGTTCTTGTGCAGGACACCCTTGCTCTTCGCCTTGTCGATGGCGGACACAGCGGCCAGAACGGCGGCGTCCTTGTCATCGGCGTTCGCAGCGATGGCAGCGTCTGCCTTCTTGACGACTGTTTTCAGGTTAGACTTGACCATGCGGTTGCGCAGATTCTCCTTGGCGGCCTGGGCAACACGGTCCTTCTGGGATTTGATGTTAGGCATTCGTTCCACCTCCTTAATGACCCATAACAGTACACCTTATATTAGCACAGCTTTTTGCGTCGTGCAAGAGTTTTCTGAAAAAAATGAACCAAAAGGCAGAAAATAACTTCGCTTGTCGGAGCGGTGATTTTGTCGGATTTGACCATGACCGGGCGGCCGGGCCCCCTTGAAACCCGTTTGAAAGGGTGGTATCCTTTCGGTGTGAGGAACGCATATGCACCGCTTACCCCGCGCACACCAGGCGCGGGGTGCGGTTTTTGAGCGGCGGCACATCCGCCGCACCGGAGGGGTTTATGGAAGACAAGACCATTCTGGCCCGCCTGCTGGGCGGTACGCCCGAGCAGGTGAAGCGGGCGTTCCGCATCGCGTGGCCTGCGGTGCTGGAGAGCTTTTTTATCGCGCTGGCCGGCCTGATCGACTCGCTGATGGTCAGCTCGCTGGGCGCATCGGCGGTGGCGGCGGTGGGCCTGACCACCCAGCCCAAATTCATCTCGCTGTGTATGTTCATGGCGCTGAATGTGGCGGTCTCGGCGCTGGTGGCCCGGCGCAAGGGCCAGCAGGACCGGGACGGCGCCAACCAGGTGCTGATGATGGCGCTGATGTTCACGGTGGTGATGGGCCTGGTGATGGGCGGGCTGTGCATCCTGCTGGCACCGGACATCATGCGGCTGGTGGGCTCCAACCCGGACACCCACGACGATGCCGTGATCTACTTCCGCATCGTGGTGGGCGGCATGATCTTCACGGTCATCAGCCTGATCATCAATGCAGCCCAGCGGGGCAGCGGCAACACAAAGATCTCCATGCGCACCAATGTGGCCTCCAGTCTGGTGAACATCCTGTTCAACTGGCTGCTCATCGGCGGCAATCTGGGCTTTCCGGCCTGGGGCATGACCGGCGCAGCACTGGCCACGGTGGGCGGTACGGTGGTGGCCTGCGGTATGAGCATCGCCAGCATCTGCGACCGGAACAGCTTCGTGAACCTTCACTGGATGCGGGAGCGCCGCATCCGCCCCGGTGCGGAGAACGGCAAGAGCATGCTGCGCATGGCCACGAGCTGCTTCTGCGAGCAGATCCTGATGCGCATCGGGTTCCTGTTCACGGCGCTGCTGGCGGCAGACCTGAGCACCGGCGATTTCGCCGCGCATCATGTGGGCATGAACTTTCTGTCGCTGTCTTTTTCCTTTGCGGACGGCATGCAGGTGGCGGCCATCAGCCTGGTGGGCCAGAGCCTGGGCGCCGGCGAGCCGCAGATGGCCCGCCGGTACGGGCGGGTGTGCCAGCACATGGGCGTGATCATCTCGATCTGCCTTGCGGCGGTGTTCGTCACCCAAGGCGGGAACATCTACCGGCTGTACTTTGATGAGCCGGAGATCGTGGCCCAGGGCGTGATCATTATGCGGATGATGTCGGTCATCACCCTGCTGCAGATCTCGGCGGTCATCTACAACTCCTGCCTGCGGGCGGGCGGCGACGTGGCCTATGTCACGGCGGTGTCCACTGTCAGCGCCACCATCGTGCGCTCGGCGGTGTGCTCTCTGCTGTGCGTGGCGGCGGGCTGGGGCCTGCCGGGCCTGTGGCTGGGCATCTCCAGCGACCAGACCTGCCGGCTCATCGGCGGCTCCATTCGGTTCCGGGGCGGCAAGTGGACCGAGAAGAAGATCTGAATCCGGCGATAAAACGAAAAAAGAGCGGCGTGCTTCCGTCAAGGGGAGCGCGCCGCTCTTGTGTTTTACCCCCAAGTTCCTTTTGTGTTCTCTCTGACAAATTGGAATTTGTCGCATCGTCTCGGCTGGGAACACTTTCCCGAATTGGGTAATGTTTTACAGAATGTGCTCAGGCTGTCTCGCCGCCGGGCAGAGCCTGTGCATAGGGGTCGTAGGGCAGGTCGCTGCCGTAACCGCCATAATAGTCCTCGTAGCCGCCGTAATCGCCGAATCCGCCGAAGAAGTCCCCGAAGAAGTCCTCCGGGAAGCCAAACCCAAAGCCGCTGCTGTCAGAATAGCCATCCTCGTAGCCGTAGTAGTAGCCGTCCTCGTAGCCGTAATAATAGCCTTCTTCGTAACCGCTGTAGTAGATGGCATCGGGGGTCAGGCCCAGGGCAAACAGAAGGGACAGCAGGATGCCGGCCACCGCCAGCCCAATGGCGTGCAGGATCAGCACCGCCCGTGCCAGCTTGCGGCGCAGGGGGTGCCCTTTTTTGCCGAAGCCCCACAGCAGGCAGAACACCACGCCGAACAGGGGCAGAGCCAATACCGCCAGCGTGCCCAGTAGATGGGCCACCGAAGGCTCCTGCGGGCGGGGCGGAGGCGGCATGGGCCGCCCGGGATGATGGGGCAGACCCGGCGGGGGCGGGGGCAGAGTGTTCACCGGGCCGCTCTCGGCGGGCGGCGCCCAGGTGTACTCTGCCCGGGGGGCTGTGTTGGCCGGGGCCGGGGCAGCTTCGCCGCCCGGCTGTGCGCCGGGGGCGGGGGCTTTCTCATTGATGCAGTTCTCCCCGGCGGCAGGCGCAGCGAGTCCCTCCTGTACAGGGGCGGGCTCCGCCGGTGCGGCATCCGGCACCGCGATGTTTTGGCCGCAGCTGGGGCACAGGGCGGTCTGCTCGTCCAGCGGGCAGCCGCAGTTGGGGCATTCTCTCATGGCATGGCCTCCTTAATAGGGTTTGCGGTCCACCGCGGTGGACAGAATGATCTGGGTGCTGGTCTGGCCGAACTTCTGGAACAGGGTGATCAGGTGCTCCAGCGACTCCATATCCCGGCAGCTCACCTTGACGATGCAGCTGTAGCTGCCCGTGACCCGGAAGCACTGCTGTACGTCCGGGATGGAGGCCAGTTCCTGCAAAAAGGGGGTGCGCTGGGTGGGGGTGATGGCCACGCTGATGAGGGCATTGATGCGGGTGTGGCTGTCCGGCAGGTGGATGCGCACGGTGTAGCCGCCGATGATGCCGTCCTGCTCCAGCTTGCGGATGCGGCTGCTGACGGCGGGGCTGGTGAGGGCTACCTCCCGGGCGATCTCCTTCACGGGCATACGGGCGTTCTGTGCAAGCAGGCGCAGGATCTGCTGGTCGAGTTCATCCATGGTACGGTTCCTCCTGAAATTGGGGCGCTTTGGTGCAAAGCTACAAAAACTTTCAAAGATTAAGAAAACAATTGGTTGAAACGCACAAAAACATTTGCAAAGAAAGTTTTTTTGGTTTTGAATTAATTATATTAAGTTCAGACCGGAAAGTAAAGAGTTTTGGTAAAGCAATTTCCGGGAAAGTCATTTGACATTTTAAGAAAGGTGAGTATACTGAAATCAAAGCAAGGGCCTCCGGGCCCGGCTCTGCAACTGACATCTTCTTACTTATTTATACTTTCCCACCCCTCTATGCAAAAGAACCCGCTGCCAGGCGGGTTCTTTTGTTTGTATGGGTCTGCAAAAGGAGGAACTCCCGTGCGAGAAGTGTATTTTGACCTGCCCGGCGTGGGCGCGTCCCTGTGCTGCAAGCGGTATGAGCCGGAGGGGGAGGTGCGCCGGGTGATCCTGGGCGTGCACGGCTTCTGCGGCGGCAAGGACAGCCTGGCCCTGCGCCTGCTGGCAGAGGAGACGGCCGCGTGCGGCGCGGCGCTGGTCTGCTTTGACCTGCCTGCCCATGGGATGAGCCCGGAACAGGCGGACGCTCTCACGGTGGAGCGCTGCAAAAGCGACCTGCTGCGCACCGCCCGCTGGATGGAACAGCGGTGGCCGGGGGCCGAGCGGGCAGTGTTTGCCACCAGCTTCGGCGGGTACATCGCCCTGCAGTGCCTGGGCGGGCTGCCCGGGTGGCAGTGTGTGCTGCGCGCCCCCGCTGTGACCATGCCCCAGGTGCTTTTGGATCTGATCGCAGAGGGCAGCGCACAGCGGTTTCGGGAGCAGGGGGTCATCCGCTGCGGCTTCGAGCGGATGATCGACCTGCCCTATACCTTCTATGAGGATCTGGTGCGCCACAACATCGCCGGCTTGGCGGTGGACCGGCCCATCCTGGTGTTCCAGGGGGATGCCGACGAGGTGGTGCCGCCCGCCGATGTGCAGGCCTACTGCGCTGCCCGCCCGCAGATGGAGCTGCGGGTGGTGCCCGGGGCGGATCACCGCTTCATGGGCGAGGGGCAGCTTGCGCGGGTGGTGCAGGAGACCCGGGACTGGCTGGGCTGGGGCCTCACCAGTCCGGAAACATCACACAGAGGATCAGCAGCAGGGCGATGACGGCGATCAGACAGCCGTGTCCGCCACCGCCACCGCCGCCGTTTCCGCCGCCACCGCTGCCGAAATTGCGGTCAAAGGCCTGCATGTAGTGGGCGTAGCCGGTCATCCCTTTTCCGAAGTAGCCGTAGTCCCGTTGGCTCATACGATCGTCTCCTTTTCCCGGTGTGTTTCTTTGCTGTCTTTGCTGTTATTGTAGCAGGAGAACGGTCCCATAAACCGTGCTTTGGCCGGGCTCAGTCCGAAAGGACCCGGCGCTCCATCTGCTGCACCACATTCTCCAGGGTGAGAAAGACCGGGGCCAGCATCCGGGACTGCCAGGCCAGCCGCTCAAAGTCGGTCATCACCGACCATGCACCGTTCAGATCCACCTCGCAGACGCAGCCGTCCTGCAGGGGCTCGGCGATGAACTCGTCCAGCCAGACCTCGAAGTCGTCGCAGTAGGCCTCCAGATCGCTGATGCGCTGCTCCTGCTGATCAAAGGCAGGGTCGCTGGGGGACAGTTCATCGAGAAAGCTCCGCTCGAAGCGCAGCGCCTCTGCGGCGCGGCGGTACGCCTGGGTCAGGGTGCAGATCAGGTCGGCTTTCTCGGTTGGGGTGAGGCGAATGCGTGTCATGGTGTACATCCTTTCCGGTTCGGGTGATGAGCCCCGCGCTGCGGGGGCGTTCGGGAGGTTCCTCGCCCCAGACATACTAAAAGCGGCCGGCCTGTAAAAAAACAGGCCGGCCGCTTGGATCATCGCCATAAAAAACAGATCCCGCCACGGTCGTCTGCAGCCAATCAAAACCTACCATAAGGCAGGTGGGTGCCCTACCGAGAGTGTCACGCTCCCTTCTTCCGCCGAGGCGGGAGGTCTGCGATCAGCCGCCGAACACGGGCTCCCTGAATTTGATTAGTAGGATTATATCAAGCTGCAACAAATCGTGCCGGGCAGGATACTGCCTATTTACTTGTTACTGGATGTCGTACAGGTCGTTGAGCCGCTCTTCGAACTGCTTGCTCACCTGGAGGAACTCCTCGTCGTCCTCCACCACGTCCATGTACTCGCCTTCCTCGTCGTTGCCCACCTTCATGATGACCAGCTCCAGGTCGGCCTCCGCCAGGGCGGCGTCATCCTCGACCCAGGGGACCAGAGCCATGTAGTAGGTGTCGTTCCAGGTCAGGGCATCGATCACCTCAAAGGTGTGCTCTTTGCCGTCTTCGTCCTCCAGAGTGATGAGATCGGGCTCGTAGCTCTCTTCCTCTTCGCCCGGGATGGCCGGAATCTTCTCGTCTGCCATGGGGATCCGCTCCTTTTCCGGCCGGGGACCGGCCTGCGTTTTTCTTGTTTTCAGTTTACCGCGTTTGCCCTCTGCCGTCAAGAGGGCAACGAAGCAAAGCGGCCCATCCACAGGGTATGCGCTGCCCGGCCCCGGGCAGAACGCTTAGCGAAAAAACACCGCGCCCATACTTGCAGAAGAATTCACGGATTTGAAACAGCCGGACGGGCTGTTTCGTGCTATAATAAAAATGATCTTCGATTTTACGGCGGGCGGGGCGCTGACCTCAGCTTGCCCAGGCGGGGCTGCGGTTATGCGCCCGCCGGAAAGGAACCATATGACAAAACGATGGCTTGCCGCCCTGCTGACCCTTGTGCTGCTGTGCACGCTGGCTGGCTGCGGCGATGAAAAGACCGCCGGCATCGACCGCCCTCAGGTGGAGAGCGGCCTTGCCCAGTTCGCGGGGCCCCAGGCGGGGGACACCATTGCGGTGTTCACCACCAGCCTGGGCGAGATCCGGGCGGTGCTGTATCCGGATGAGGCCCCCATGGCGGCGGCCAACTTCATCGGGCTGGCCCAGCAGGGCTACTACGATGGGCTGACCTTCCACCGGGTGGTGTACGGCGCGCTGGTGCAGAGCGGCGACGCCACCGGCACGGGCCTGGGCGGCGACAGCATCTGGCGGGGCAACCCGTATCCCATCGAGCCCAGCGAAGGGCTTCGCCACTTTGCGGGCGCCCTGTGCATGGCCCGCAGCGAGGAGGACGAGGCCTCGGCCCTGAGCCAGTTCTACTTTGTGCAGGCCAAGCCCGGCCTGGATCGGGAGCTGAAACAGCAGATGGAACAGGCCGGCGTGGCCGCCGAGGTGATCGACGCCTACGAGCAGGCCGGCGGCCTGCCCTACCTGGACAACCGCTACACCGTATTCGGTCAGGTGTATGAGGGCATGGAGGTGGTGGATGCCATCGCCGCCGTGGAGGCGGACGAGAACGGCAAGCCGCTGGAGGACGTGCTCGTTGAAACGGTGGAGATCCTGACCTTTGAGGGCTGAGCGCCCGTGAGGAGATTTGGATGCCTGTACAACGCTTGAAGCGGCTGCTTCTGGGCCGCACCTTTATGGTGACGGCGCTGGTGCTGCTGCAGATCGGCCTGACGATCTGGCTGGTGTGGCTGCTGGGCAGCTCGGCGGCCATCGCCTGGGCCGTTCTGGCGATGCTCACCAGCTGCATCGTCATTGCTCTTTTGAATGAGGACAACATCCCGCCGGCCTACCGCACCCTGTGGCTGCTGGTGGTGCTTCTGCTGCCGGTGGCCGGCACGCTGTTCTGCATGATGTGGGCGGGGCGCGCCACAAGCTGCCGCCGTGCCCGCCAGTATCAGGCGGCCTCCCGCCGCCACGCCGCCGCCCTGCCCGCTGCCCCGCCGCAGGTGCGCGGCCGGCTGAGCGGGGAGAACCCCGCCTTCGGCCGCACGGCGGATTATCTGATGCGGGCAGCCGCCTCCCCGCTGTGGGAGGGCACGGCCTGCCGCTATTACCCCTGGGGCAAGGATCTTCTGCCCGACCTGCTGGAGGCGCTGGAGAGCGCCCGGCAGAGCATCTGGCTGGAGTTCTTCATCATCGAGTCGGAGGGCGAATTCTGGGGCGCCATCCACGAGGTGCTGCGCCGCAAGGCCGCCGCCGGGGTGGATGTGCGGGTGCTGTACGACTTCGCCGGCTGCCTGCTCACCGCCCCTGAGGACTACGCCGCCGAGCTGCGGGCCGAGGGCATCAAGTGCCATCCGGTGTCCCCGCTGCGGCTGTCCGTCCACATCAGTGACTATCAGCTGCTGAACCGCCGCGACCACCGCAAGGTAGCGGTCATCGACGGGCAGGTGGGCTTTTCCGGCGGCATCAACCTGGCAGACGAGTACATCGGCAGGGTCGTCCGCTTCGGCACCTGGAAGGACACCGCTTTCCGCATGGAGGGCCGGGCGGTACAGGCCATGGGCGCGGGCTTCCTGACCATGTGGGACTGGGTGACCGGGGCCCGCAGCCAGTCCCCCGCGCCGGCGCGGCCGGTGCAGGCCGACGGCCTGGTGCAGCCCTATTTTGGCTCGGCGCTGGACACCGAGCGGGTGTGTGAGAGCGCCTATCTGGGCCTTGTGCAGGCGGCGCAGCGCACCCTGTATGTGGCCACCCCCTATCTGGGGCCCGACCAGGAGCTGCTGTGCAGCCTGCAGCGGGCCGCCCGCAGTGGGGTGGACGTTCGGGTGCTGGTGCCGGGCATCCCGGACAAGCCCTATGTGTACTGGGTGACCCAGAGCTTCTTCCCGCCGCTGCTGCGGGCGGGGGTGCGCATCTATGTGTATACCCCGGGCTTCGTCCACGCCAAGATGATGGTGGCGGACGATGCGGCCATCATCGGCACCGCCAATCTGGACTACCGCAGCCTGTACCTGCACTTTGAGAACGGCTGTGCTTTTTATGGAGGCAGCATCCCCGGGCAGGTCAAGGCCGACCTGGAGGAGTGTATGCGCCAGAGCCGGGAGGCCACCCTGGCCGACCCGCCCCCCGACCTGCCCCGCCGGTTGGCGCGGGGCCTGCTGCGCATCGCCGCGCCGCTGCTGTAACACAAAAACAGACCGCCCGCACCGTGGGGCTTCCCGGTGCGGGCGGTCTTTGTGTTCGTTCGGTGGTTTATTCGGCGGGTCCGTCCTCCACCACCTCCAGCTCGGGCATCGGAGCGGTCTTGCCGTCGGCAGCCATGGAGGCGGTCAGGTTGTAGAAGGTCATGTGGGTCTTGACCAGCAGCTTGCCGGTCTCGTCGTGGATGGTGCACTCCACCACGCTGATGGTGCGCCCGTACTTCAGCACGGTGGCCTCACTGAGCAGGGTGGTGCTGGTCAGGGCAGGGGCCATGTAGTCGATGGTGCCGTTCACGGTGGTGACGCTGTGCCCGTAGGTGACCACGGCTGCGCCGCTGGTGGTGTCCGCCAGGCTGAACAGCACGCCGCCATGTACGCTGCCGATGGGGTTCTTCATCCAGGGCTGCAGCCGGATGCGGCCCTTCACATGGCCCAGCTCCTTGTGGGTCAGCTCCATGCCCAGATGGGCGCTGAAAAACTCCTCGGGCAGGTCGATCTTTTTCTCCATAGGTTCCTCCTTGGGGGCGGGGCGCAGCTCGCTGAAACTGCGCTGCCGGGTATAAAAGCGCCGGTAAGGATTGTCCGGCATGGGTCTCTTCTCAGTCATCGGCCACACCGGGGTTGGCGGCCTCCAGCCGGGCGCGCACCTGGTCCTCCACAAGCTGGGGCAGGGCCTTCAGGGCAGTCCGGTCCAGGCCGGCGGTCTCGATGGCGGGCAGGATCTCCACCGCCACATGGGCGGGTCTCATCCAGCCGCCGTTGTTTTCCATCACGTCGCGGCTGCGGTGCAGCACCACCGGCACCACCGGGGCGCCGGCCTTGGTGGCGATACGGAACGCGCCGCCCTTGAACTCGCCCACCGTGCCCTCAGGGCCCTTGTGGCGGGTGCCCTCGGGGAAAATGCCCACCGAGTAGCCGTTCTTGACATGGTCGGTGGCCTCATGCAGGCACTGCAGCGACTGGCGGCTGTCCTTCCGGTCCACGAACACACAGTGCAGCAGCCGCATCCAGCCCCGCACCAGAGGCAGCTTGTCCACCTCTTTTTTGCTCACCAGCGCATGGGGGGCATCCAGCTGGGTCAGCATCAGGGGGATGTCGTAGTAGCTGCGGTGGTTGGCCACAAACACGCAGGCGCGCCCCTCGGGGATGTTCTCCCGCCCGGTGACGGTGACGGTCACGCCTGCCAGCTTCAGCAGGGTGCCGCACCACTGGGGCACATATTTGGCGGCCAGTGCATCGCCCACGGAGTTGTCGCCGTTTTTCTGGGCCTTCAGGCCCTTGTGCAGCAGCGGCCAGGACAGCAGCAGATAGCCCCAGAAGTAGATGAACCAGATGATGGTGCGCATGGGGTCCTCCTTGTTATACAAATGGGATATTGATCGATTATAAATACAGATCGTATGCGCAAGTGCGCAGGCATTACAATACAGTATAACATAAATGCGCAGGATTGAAAACGCCCTGCCAGCCTGCATAGCCCGGTGGGGCGCCGGCCATATTACTCCAAAAGGGAGGCGATGAACATGGCGGTCTATACGGATCTTGCAGACGAACTGTACGCGCCCGGCAAGGGCACGGTGCCGGAGGGGGTGCAGGTGAGCCGCCGCCGGGTGGGC
>JAFUQL010000048.1 GCA_017472375.1 Oscillospiraceae bacterium
CGGCCAGCGTTGTGACCCAGCTGGGGATGCTGCCCGCTGAGGACGCGACCACCCGCGCAGCGCAGAAGGATGCTTTTGCGCTGATCGCGCGGGCGGAGACCGTGGCAGGCGGCATGACCCTGTGGTGCGACGATGGAGCGCCGACGGTAGATCTGCCGCTTGGGTGCTTCGAACTGGGGGTGGTCTGATGGCGAATGCATTGATGGCGCCGGGTGGAGCCAAGGTGACGACCGAGGGGCTGACGGCGGAAAACGTGGTGAGCGGTCAGACGGTGACCGTCAAACAGGGGAGCAAGACCGTGGCGAGTGTGACCGGCAGCGGAAGGACCGGCACCCTGGCTTTTATCAGCGGTAAAAGCACACCGGCTTCGGGTGCGGGTTCATACCGTTCCGGCAACATTTTTTATGCGGCAAATGGGTGCGTCACGTATTCCGGCACTACTTTAACGGTCAAAAAAGCAATGACCGGCTATCCCATCTACAGCGATAGTTCAAGTAGTGACGACTGCAATTTCACCTACAAATTTGGGAGCCACTCATATACCGTGAATACGCCTGCCAGCGCCAGCTCTGGCACGACCAAACGCATGACCGAGACACCCATAACGCTGAACGTCGGTGACACGATCACGGCCGTGTGCGCGGGAATGCCTAGTTACTGGCACACAGTATATGGATTTGAGCTGCTGTGACTGGAGGAGGTTGTACAAAATGACGAACAAGCGTTTTAAAATCGGGGGGGGGGCTGCGTGATGTAGCCCCTGTGCAAAACAACCAAAAGGCAGCCGCCGGGAAGGAGGCCGCCTGATGGGGACTGTTTTGATGGCACCTTCTGGCGGCAAGGTGACGACCGAGGGCCTGACCGCAGCGAACATCGTGAGCGGCAAGACCGTGACGGTGAAGCAGGGCGCGAAGGTGGTGGCCAAGGTGGAAGGAACGGGCGGCGGCGTGAAGGAAGCCCAGGCGATCGGCCTGTGTGTCTGCAGACATTCCAGCATGGCGCACAACAAGACGGATCTGTTTGACCCTGTCTATAACCTTGGCTGGAGCAGTTCACTCACTAGCACCTTTACCTGCACGAAAGCAGGCAAGTACAAGCTGCTGTTTGAGTACATCTCATGTACATCGGGCTCTACAGCCTGCAAATTTACAGTGACCTTGAACGGAACGGCCATCTCTGCGGGCACGCTGTGCGACGTGGAGCTGGCCGTGGGTGACAAACTTGTGGTCACTTCGAGCGGCCCGAGCGACAGCAGCAGCGCCGGCGGCCTGATCACCTTCATCGCCGAGAAATAAACCGGCTGAGGACAACCGAAAGGAGAGCTATGGCAAACCTGAAAGGCATCGACATATCAAAGCATCAGGCCACCTTTGATGCGGCCAAGGCCAAGGCGGCCGGGGTGGAGCTGGTAGTGTGCCGCGCAGCCTACAGCACCGTCGAAGACATCCGATGGGATGCGTTTACGGCGGCGGCGCGGGGCGCGGGCCTGCCGCTGGCGGCCTATGGCTTTCTGACCGCCCACTACAAGACCAAGTGCGAGGGCAGCTTAGCGGCGGCCCGCAACCATATGCGGGTCCAGGTGAGCGCATGGCTGGACATCATTAAGGGCACGGAGGTGCAGTGGCTGGCGGTGGATCAGGAGCTGGAGCAGGGGTACAGCATGGGCCTGACGGCCAGCGACAACACGGCTCTGCTGCATGAGGCCTGCGAGCTGATCCGGGCGGCCGGTGTGCAGCCGGTGGTGTACTGCTCGGTGAGCTGGGCGATGACCCGACTGGACGCCCGGAGCCTGGGCGCACCGCTGTGGCTTGCCTACTACTACAAGGATCCGGCTGATCCGGACTTTGGCACCGGCGCCCTGCCCGGCGGCACATACGGCGAGTTTATGCAGGGACTGGCAAGCGAGGGGCTGCTGCTGGGCTGGCAGTTCGGCCGCATCGGCTACGGCGTGCAGTACGGTGTTGGCAGCGCCAATGTGGACCGCAACTATTTTTACGAGACGGAGGACAAGCCTATGGAGTTTGTTAAGATCGAGGGCAAGCAGCTGGTTGTGACCAGCACCAAACCCGCCTGTGAGGTATTCAGCGCGCCCGACACCGCGGCCGTGCTGGGCAAGCTGGCCGAGGGCACCGTCCACACCATCAAAGCGGTGGGCAATACCGTGGAGCTCGCCGGCATGACCGGCACCTGGTACATGATCGAGCACGGCGGCGTGGACGCCTATGTGCTGGCGTTGCCTGACCGCTGTGCGGTGGGCGATGTGGTCATCGCGCCCGAGGCCGGTGCGGAGCCGGAGCCCAGCGTGAGCGAGGTGCAGATCGTGGGGGAGGGCAAGCTGGCGGACCTGCTGCGGGCACTGGCGGCGTATCTGGAGGGCTGAGGATGGAGAGCATCATCAGCTTTACGCCGGCGCAGCTTGGCGGCTGGATCCTTGCACTGTGCGCCGCAGTGGTGAGCATCAGCAAGGCTCTGGACGTGCTGGGCGGCTGGCACAAAAAGGCCAAGCAGCCGGAGGAGGATCAGAACGCCCAGATCCAGGCACTGGAGCGCCGTCTTGACAAGGTGGAGCGGAAATTGGACAACGACAAGCATCACCTTGACACGCTGGACGACGGCAACAGGGTGACTCAGCAGGCGCTTCTCGCCC
>JAFUQL010000049.1 GCA_017472375.1 Oscillospiraceae bacterium
TCTGGAGCGCTGAACCCCACCCAAAACAGGCAAAAAAAGGCACCCGCCCTGCGCAAACACACGCAGGGGGGTGCTTTCTTTTGGTTTGGCGGGGTTTGGTGCGGGCGGTCAGTACTCGCCGCCCACCCAGCGCTCCCGGGTCTCCCACACGGCTTCTCTGGCGGCAAGGCTTTTGGGCACGTTCAGAATGCGCTGGTTGGCGCTGCCGCGAAAGCGCAGGGTCAGGCTGCACTGGTCCTGGATGAACGGCCCGTCCACCAGAATGTCCAGGCTCTCCAGCAGAGCCATCCGGTCGGGGTCGCCCTCGGCCAGAAGCTGCTCAAAGGTGTAGCCGGTGTAGCTGGCCACCTCGTAGCCGGCGGCCTTCAAAAGGCGGGCGGTCTCGGCGTGGGCAGCGGCCTGTGCAAAGGGTTCGCCCCCGGAGAAGGTCACCCCCCGCACCAGCGGGTTGCGCTTCACATGGGCCAGCAGCTCCTCGGCGGTCACCTCAAAGCCGCCCTCAAAGGGCCAGGTCTCGGGGTTGTGGCAGCCGGGGCAGTGGTGCGGGCAGCCCTGGCAGAAGGTGGTGAACCGGATGCCAGGCCCATCCACGATGCTGTCGCCGGCGAAGCCCGCCAGTTTCAGGTTCACAGGCTGGTGCCGTGCTTCACACGGTCGCGCTCCTCGGCCTTTTTGGCATCGTTCCACTTGTCCATGGTACCCACCAGATACCCGGTGATGCGGCGGATGCGCTCAAACTCCACATCCTTGCCAACGACGGACTGACGCTGCATAGCGGACATAACGATTCCTCCTTTTAAGGTGAGCGGGCAGAGTGCCCGCGGTGATCTCTTTACAAATATCCTAACACGCCCGGGCGGGGCGGTTCTGTTGCCGCTGCAACAAACTCAGTCGCAGCCGCAGAACTTGGGAACGCTGGGGTACTTCTTGCGCAGCTCGGCCAGCTTCTCGGCGCTGAGGGCCTCGCCGCTGCGGCGGCCGCAGCGGGGGCACACGTCCCCGATGACGCCCACATAGCCGCAGACCGGGTCGCGGTCCACCGGGTGGTTGATGCTGCCGTAGCCGATGCCTGCATCGTGCATGCAGCGCACCACGCTCTCAAAGGCCTCCACGTTGTTGGCGGTGTCACCGTCCAGCTCCACATAGCTGATGTGACCGGCGTTGGTCAGGGCGTGGTAGGGGGCCTCGGTCTGGATCTTGTCGTAGGCGGAGATGCCGTACCACACCGGCACATGGAAGCTGTTGGTGTAGTACTCCCGGTCGGTGACGCCGGGGATCACGCCGTAGCGCTTGCGGTCCATGCCCACAAAGCGGCCGGACAGGCCCTCGGCGGGGGTGGCCAGCAGACCGTAGTTCATCTTGGTCTCCTGTGCCTTGCGGTCGCAGAAGGCGCGCATATGGGCCACGATCTCCAGACCCTTCTGCTGCATCTCGGGGCTCTCGCCGTGGTGGTGGCCGTACAGGGCGGTCAGGGTCTCGGCCAGACCGATGAAGCCGATGGACAGGCTGCCGTGCTTCAGCACCTCGCCCACGGTGTCGTTGATGTTCAGCTTGTCGCTGTCCAGCCACACGCCTTGACCCATCAGGAACGGGTAGTTGTAGACGTGCTTGGCGGCCTGGATGTGGTAACGGTCCATCAGCTGGCCGGCGGCCAGCTCCAGCACCTCATCCAGCTTCTGGTAGAACAGCGCCTCGTCGCCGTGGGCCTCGATGGCCACGCGGGGCAGGTTGATGGAGGTGAAGCTCAGGTTGCCGCGGCCGTAGGCGATCTCGTTTTCGGGGTCGTATACGTTGCCCATCACGCGGGTACGGCAGCCCATGGTGGCAACCTCAGTCTCGGGGCGGCCGGGCACATAGTACTGCAGGTTGAAGGGGCTGTCCAGGAACACATAGTTGGGGAACAGACGCTTGGCGCTGACCCGCATGCTCAGCTTGAACAGATCGTAGTTGGGGTCATCCTCGTTGTAGTTGATCCCCTCCTTCACCTTAAAGATGTGGATGGGGAAGATGGCGGTCTCGCCGTGGCCCAGGCCGGCCTCCAGGGCCAGCAGGGTGTTGCGGATGGCCATGCGGCCCTCGGGGGTGGTGTCGGTGCCGTAGTTGATGCTGCTGAAGGGGGTCTGGGCGCCGGCACGGCTGTGCATGGTGTTCAGGTTGTGGATGAAGCCCTCCATGGCCTGGTAGGTCTCCCGGTCGGTCTCCATCACGGCGCGGCGGCGGCTGCGGGCCACCAGCTCGGCGCACTTCTCCACGGTCAGGCCGGTGTCCTCGGCGATGGTCTGCGCCACCCTGGCGTCAAACTCGTCGGCGTCGCGGCCCATGCGGGGGGTGCCAACAGCGGCCACAAGGCCCTTGAAGTGATCCAGACGGCCGTCCTGATCCAGCACCACCTCCACCGCGTCGGCCAGCTTGCGGGAGTAGTACCGGGCAAAGCTCTTGGCGATGCCCTCGGCCATGGTGTAGTCGAAGTTGGGCACGCCCTGGCCGCCGTGCTGGTCGTTCTGGTTGGCCTGGATGGCGATGGCCGCCAGCGCCGCATAGCTGGCGATGGACATGGGCTCGCGCAGGAAGCCGTGGCCGGTGGAGAAACCGCCGTGGAACAGCTTCAGCAGGTCGATCTGGCAGCAGGTCTCGGTGAGGGCGTAGAAGTCGAAGTCGTGGATGTGGATGTCGCCCTCCCGGTGGGCGCGGGCCTGCTCAGGGGTGAGCAGATGGGAGGCGTTGTAGGCCTTGGCGGCGCTGGTGCCCATCTGCAGCATGGCGCCCATGCTGCCATTGCCGTCGATGTTGGCGTTGTCGCGCTTCAGGTTGGAGTCGCGGGCATCCACGTTGACGATCTCGTCGATGGCCTGCATCAGGCTGGTGTTGGCCTCGCGGATGCGGGTGCGGTTGGCCCGGTACAGGATGTACTTCTTGGCGGCCTCCTCGTGGCCGGTCTCCATCAGGGTCTTCTCGACCTGGTCCTGCACCTGCTCGATCTGAGGGGAGCAGTCGTCGCCGCAGATGGCGGCGATCTTCCCGGAGACCAGATTGGCGATGCGGGCGGCCTCGGCGGCGCTCTCCTCACCGCAGGCGGTGAGTGCTTTCAGGATGGCTTTTGCGATCTTGCCCTCGTCGAACAAGACCTCGCGGCCATCGCGTTTGATGATGCTTTTGATCATGGGGGTTCCTCCTGGTGGTCAATGGGGTGGTTGGGGGATATGTGAGGGCAGGCACAGCATGGCCGAAAAGCCCCTGCACCCGCCGGATTGGCAGAAAAAACGACCCGGTTGCGGCGGAACGCCTGAGCGCTCCGAAGCGGCCGCGGTCGGTAATAACGGGCCTCCTGTTTACAATAAGTATATTTAGGGGCCGATGTGGTGCAGTTAATATTATGCCACTAGATATTGTGCCCGTCAAGTGACTGGAATACAGAATCTTCACCAAAAAAGGCCGGGAAAATTTTGCATCTTTGGAGCGTATATGATACTATTTTTACTTGACAAGAACCATTTGACCGAGGGGGAAAGACAGATGCCGGCAAAGACCACCACCCACCGCACGGCGGCGGGCATCCCATACACGCTGGTGCGCGGCGGGGTGAAGAACTTCAATCTGCGTGTCTGCACCGACGGGACGGTGCGCCTGAGCGTGCCTGCCCGGGCCACGCTGGCTCAGGCGGACGAGATGGTGGCCAGGCATGCGGACTGGCTTGCAGCGCGGCTTGGCGAGCGGCAGCAGCGCGCCGAAGAGCCCCTGCCGGACAAGGCGGCGGCGCTGGCGCTGTTCACCCAGGTGAGCGAGCGGTATTACCCGCTGTTTGCCGACGTGCTGGGCGGTATGCGGCCGGAGCTGCGGGTGCGGGACATGAAAAGCCGCTGGGGGGTGTGCGCCCCCGGCAAACGCCGCATCACGCTTGCCCTGCGGCTGGCTGCCCGCCCTGTGGAGCAGGTGGAGTATGTTGTTCTGCATGAGTACTGCCACTTTGTCCACCCGGATCATCAGGCGGGATTTTGGGCGCTGATGACCCGGCTGATGCCCGACTGCAAGGAGAGAAGGCAGGCGCTGCGGCGGGGGTGACTTGCGGTGTTTGGCTCGCGGTCTGCTATGCAGCCTGCGGAAAATGCGACAAACGGCCTATAAAAAACAAACCATCCCCGCCTTCTCGCAGGAAAACGGTCCCAACAAAAAATCACGATATCACTTTTTCTCGGAAAAGCCGGCCTGCCCGCAACATAAGCAAAACTTATCTTACACCCCTCGAAAATGCAA
Source organism: Oscillospiraceae bacterium (assembly GCA_017472375.1). GTDB lineage: Bacteria > Bacillota > Clostridia > Oscillospirales > Ruminococcaceae > SFJ001. The sequence goes on from JAFUQL010000049.1 coordinate 4,252, forward strand.
ATAATCCAAACACAGCCCCGAATGAATTGACAAAAAACCAATGGACTGCTAGAATTTTTACAAAATCAACCGTATATCATTGATTTAACGAGTTAAAGCGCTTGAGCGGAAACCAGTACCCCCGCTCTGCACCTCCCAGAGAGCTGCCGATCTGGTGGAAGGCAGCGGTGCAGGTCCGGCGAATTCCTTCCGCGATGCTGTGGGCTGAAGGCCGCAAGGCTGGGTAGGTTCTACCGGCGGCGGGCCGTTATCCCCGCGAGGGTGTGCGCGCGCACCCGCCGAGGCCCGCGCCGCGAGACGCGGGCA
>JAFUQL010000050.1 GCA_017472375.1 Oscillospiraceae bacterium
ATCTGGACCTGAGCCAGACCGCCCAGCGGCTGGAGGAGATGGATGACGTGCTCATCCTGTGCCACAATAACACGGACGGCGATACGCTGGGCAGAGGTGCTGCCCTGTACTGGGCTCTGCGGGCCAAGGAGAAGCAGGTGGCCGTGCTCTGCCACGACCCCATCCCGCCCATGTACGATTATCTGGGCATCGAGATCTTTGAGGGCCAGTTCAAGCCCGCCCATGTGGTGGCGGTGGACGTGGCCGGCATCCAGCTGTTTGGCGACAGCCTGCAGCAGTATCTGGACGACATCGAGCTGTGCATCGACCACCACGCCAGCAACTCCGGCTATGCGTTTTCCACCCTGCTGGATGCGGAGGCCGCCGCTGCCGCCGAGATCATGTACGATCTGATCAACCAGATGGGGGTGGACATCACCCCCCAGATCGCCGACTGCCTGTACACCGGCCTTTCCACCGACACCGGCTGCTTCCGCTTTGCCAACACCACCGCCCGCACCCACATCACCGCGGCGTGGCTGATGGAGGCGGGCGCCCGGGTGGAGGACCTGAACGCCCTGCTGTTCGAGAGCAAGAAGCCCGCCCGCATGGAGGCCGAGCGCCTTGCGCTGAACAATCTGGAATACTATTTTGAGGGCCGCTGCGCCCTGATCTACCTCACCCGCGAGGAGATCGTGGCCAGCGGCGTGGCCCCCAGCGACCTGGAGGATCTGACCAGCCTGCCCCGCACCATCGAGGGCGTGGACGTGGGCCTGACCCTGCGTCAGCAGCCCGGCGGCAGCTACAAGATCAGCGTGCGCACCACCAAGCAGCTGGACGCCAGCGCCATTGCCAAGCGGCTGGGCGGCGGCGGCCATGTGCGCGCCGCGGGCTGTGAGCTGATGGGCAACCTGGACAACGCCAAGGCCGCCATCCTGGCCGAGGTGGAGAAGGAGCTGATCCGCTTTGAGCAGAGCCAGAAAGAATGACAACCCCTCCGGGCTGCAGGGCATCCTGGTGGTGGATAAACCCACCGGCTGGACCAGCTTTGACGTGCTGGCCAAGCTGCGGGGCGTTCTGAGCACCCGCGGGCTGGGCCACTCCGGCACGCTGGACCCCATGGCCACCGGCGTGCTGCCGGTGTTCGTGGGCGGGGCGCGCAAGGCGGTGGATCTGCAGCAGGACCACAACAAAACCTACCTTGCAACGCTGAAACTTGGCGTTGCAACCGACACCGGCGACACCACCGGCGAGGTGCTGCGCACCGCCGCGGTGACCGCAGGCGAGGCCGAGGTGCGGGCGGTGCTGCCCCGCTTTGCGGGCGAGCAGATGCAATTGCCCCCCATGTACTCGGCGGTGAAGGTGAATGGCCAGCCCCTGTACAAGGCCGCCCGCAAGGGGGTGGAGGTGGAGCGCCAGCCCCGCCCCATCACCGTGTACTCCATCGAGTACCGGGGCCGCGGCGAGGGCGAGGACGAGCACCTCATCGAGATCGCCTGCTCCAAGGGCACCTATGTGCGGGTGCTGCTGGAGGACATCGGCGCCGCGCTGGGGCTGCCCGCCACCATGAGCGGCCTGCGCCGCCTGAAGGCCGGCGTGTACGACCTGTCCGGCAGCCACACGCTGGAGGAGATCTATGCAGCCAAAGAGGCCGGCACGCTGGCCGACCTGCTGCTGCCCACCGACACGGTGTTCGGCCACCTGCCCGCATTGCGGGTGGACGAGGCCACCCGGGCCCGCCTGATGAACGGCGCGCCCACCTACCGCTTCCGCGCAAACGACGGCCGCTACCGGGTGTACGGGCCGGAGGCGGACTTCCTCGGCCTTGCCCGGGTGGAGGAAAAGGTGCTGAAGGTGGAAAAACTTTTCGTAGAGAGAGGATGATACCATGGAGATCGCCCAGCAGATGCGGGTCATGAGCGTGGGCCCTCAGGGCAGCGCCGTGGCCATGGGCTTTTTCGACGGGGTGCACATCGGGCACCAGTCGGTCATCCGCACGGCGGTGGAGCTGGCCCGTGAGCATGGGCTGAAGGCCGCCGTGTTCACCTTCCGGCTGCCGCCGGAGAGCCGCATCAAGGGGCCCCGGCTGCTGCCCACCGAGGAGAAGCACCGCCGGGTGGCGGCCATGGGGGTGGAGCACTACATGGCCCCCGCCTTTGAGGAATTCCGCAGCCTGACCCCTGAGCAGTTCGTGGACGAGCTGCTGGTTGGCTGCTTCAACGCCAAGGCCCTGTGCTGCGGCGACAACTTCACCTTCGGCAAAAACAAGGCCGGAAACGTGGAGGTGCTGCGCAGCCTGTGTGCCCGGCGGGGCATCCTGCTGCAGGTGGTGCCCATGCAGCAGCATGAGGGCCGCCCGGCCAGCAGCACCCGCATCCGCCAGGCCCTGCTGAACGGCGACGTGCCCGGCGCCAACGCCATGCTGGGCGCACCTTACCAGATCGACTTCGAGGTGCAGCGGGGCAAGAGCCTGGGCCGCACCCTGGGTGTGCCCACCATCAACCAGATCTATCCCGAGGGCTTCCAGACCCCCCGGGAGGGCGTTTACATCACCCGTACCTTCGCGGGCGGGCGGTGGTGGCCCAGCGCCACCGGCTTCGGCCGCCGGCCCACCGTGGCCGAGCAGGGGGCAGCCGCCACCTGTGAGACCTTCATCCCCGGCTTTGAGGGCGACCTGTACGGTCAGTGCCCGGTGGTGGAGTTCCACGCCTTTCTGGAGCCCAGCCGAAAGTTCAACGGGCTGGACGAGCTGGCCGCCTGCGTGCTGGATGCGGCGGAGAAATCCCGGCGGTATTTTGCGGCCCGGGGGGAATGACCCAACTTTAAGAAACTGTTTGCGGCCGGCGCTTCGCCAGAGCAGGCGAGGGGAGACCCCGCTGCCCTGTGCAGAGGATGCCGGCCGTTTCGGTACGGCGGCCTGTCTGCCCGTGCCGGGAAGGGAAAGACCATGAGTGCATTGAAATTTTCGGTGCGGGAAACGCCCCGCGCCGGCACACGCCCGGGCGGCCTGTTCACCCCGGCGCAGCTCCCTGTCCTGGAGCGCGCTCCCTCCAAATGGGAGTGGGGCGGCCTGGGGCTGCTGCTGGCGGTGTGCCTGGTGAGCTACTCCTACACCGACCTGCCCCTGATCGTGCGGCACAGCCTGAACCTGTGGGACTGCCTGGGCCGGGGCGAGCTGTTCCGCTTTTACCAGACGGCCACCCTGCTGCCCATCGGCGATGCCACCGCCCAGACCGGCGAGGTGCCCTACGACATCTGGGTGTACCTGCTGCTGGCGGTGTGGAACCTGCCGGTGTATCTGTGGGAGAACCTGTCCGGCCTGACCTGTGAGTCCAACCTGATCGCCATGATCTGGGTGCGGCTGGCGGCGGTGCTGCCCTTTGTGGGGGCCAACTGGGCCATGCTGGGCATCGCGCAGGCCATGGGCCGCCCCCGGCAGCAGGGCCTGTGGGCCTGCTGGATGTTCTCCGGCTCGCTGTTTTTGATGAACGGCCTGTTCATGCTGGGGCAGATCGACATCTTCAACGTCTGCTTTACCCTGCTGGGCCTGCGGGCCTGGCTGAACCGGGACACGAAGGGCTTCATCGGTTGGTTCGCCCTGGCGATCACCTTTAAAATGTACGCGCTGATGGTGTTTTTGCCGCTGCTTCTGCTGGAGGAAAAGCGGCTGTGGCGCATCGGTGGGTACACCGCGGCCGCCTGCAGCCTGTCGCTGGCCTCCAAGCTGCTGTTCCTGAAGGACAAGATGGCCACCCCCACCCAGTTCGACGAGCGGCGGTTCATCCGCTTTTTGTTCGACCGCAACCTGTCGCTGGGCGGGAGCTATCTCTCGGTGTTCGTGGTGCTGTTTGCGGCGGCGGCGCTGGTGTGCTGGCTGGCCCGCATGGAGGACAGCGCCCGCCCGGCCTGGGCCCTGTGGGCCATGCTGGCCGGCTACGGCAGCTTTTTTGTGGGCGCCGCCACCTACCCCTATTGGGCGGTGGTGCTGGCCCCCTGCGCCGGCCTTGCCCTGCTGGTGTGGCCCGGCTTTGCCAAGGAGGGCGCCCTGCTGGAGCTGGTCGCCGGCGCGGCTTATCTGGGCTGCTCGGTGCTGAACTACACCGCCGTGTACAGCGGCGAGTATAACCTGCGCTGGATGCTGCTGGGCCGCCTGAAGCCCTGGCAGCAGGGGGAAGACCTGCTGCTGAAGCTGATGGAGATGCTCAGTGAGGGCGCGCTGGAGAACGCGGAGGCCCTGCTGCTGGCCATTCTGGCGGCGGCGCTGGGCGCAATGCTGGTGCTGTACGCCCCCTGGCGCGCCGACCGGCTGGAGAAGCAGGGCCGCGGCCCGCTGGCGACCGATGCGGGCACCCTGTGGGTGCGGCTGGCCGGCACGGCGGTGCTGGCGCTGCTTCCGGCAGTGCTGTATCTGGTGTAAAAAGTACGGCAAAAGCTCTGGAAGGAGCGTATGTACTGTGAGGCGCTTTGAACAGGGCGTTCTGTATGATCGGAAAGCTGCAAGTGAAAACGGACTGGGGACGATGGCCGGACAGTACCGATGCGAGGGGAATATAAAATGAAAAACTGGACCAGATTTGTTGAAAACAGTGCACGGAATGTGGTCTGTTGGAGCAGTACGGCTGCGCTGCTGTATCTGACGGTGACGGCGTTTACGAGCACCTGGTCTTCACCGAACAGCTATACGGAGCATCTGGATCCTTATTCGGATCCGGTCGTATGGGGCACAGCGATCACCCTGTTTGCCGTATGTCTGATGGGGAGCGGCGTCAGCCGGTGGCTGTCTGATGAGGCAACGGCGGAAAAGAGACTCAGGATCGGATGTGCCGCAGTATGTATCTGGATCTTTATGCTGGCGGTGCTGTGGGGGCTCCAGGGGGATTTTGTCCCGGCATACGATATGGGGCAGGTCTGGAATGCGGCGCTCGCTCTTCTGGAAGGTCGAACGGAATTCGTGAACGAGAGCTTTTTTGAATGGTATCCGTTTCAAGTGGGGACCGCATACTATTTCATGCTTGTGTTTCGGCTGTTCGGCGCCCCAGGGATCCTGCCCATTGTTTTGACCAATGCGGCCTGGCTGAGCCTTTGCGTCTGGTGCGGTTACTGGATGACAGGGGCATACTGCCGGGATCCACGGGCGAGAGGTGTGTATCTGATCCTTGCGGCGCTGTGCATTCAGCCGGTCCTGTATTCACCCATTTGTTATGGCGAGCTGCCGAGCTTTGGCTGCTGCTGGCTGGCACTGGTGTGTGCGGTGAAGTTTTCCCGGGGCGGCGGTTGGCGTTGGCTTCTGTTGCTGGCAGGTGCGGCGATGCTCGGCGTGGTCGTGCGCAGCACAAGTATGATCACCGTGCTTGCGATCGTACTCGTCTTTGCGGTCGAGTTTTTTTGCCTGCGTGACCGGCGCACCTCGCTTCGAAACGGCGCTGCGCTGCTGATGGTTTTGGTGATCTTTGCGGCAGGAGTCAAGATCGGAGATGTGCTGAGCCGCTACATGGAGTTCCGATATGGCGTCGAACTGAAGGATGGCATGCCGAAAAGCAGCTGGCTGGTGATGGGCGTCAAGGAGAGCGGCCTTGGACCTGGCTGGTTCGGCGGTTGGCGGAACTGGGTGTATGAAGCTTCGCACGGAGATATGGAGCTGGCAGACGTCAAATCCAAAATCGAACTGAAAAATCAGTTTCGGATGTTTGCAGAAGATCCCGCTTATGCGGCGGAATTCTTCGGAAACAATATGGCGAGCCAGTGGAGCGACCCGACGTTCCAGTGCCTTGCGAACTACTATAAAGAGGAAAGTGCAAAAAGCGGGCTGGTGACGGCTCTGTATGAGGGAGAGCTGCATCAAACGGCGATCGCGGTCATGGACCGCTACCAGAGCGTGGTCTATCTGGCGGCGCTGGCAGGGGCGCTTGCTCTATATCGCAAAAAGGATGAGGGTATCGCCTGTACACTGCCGCTGGTGGTATTTTTGGGCGGTTTCCTGTTTTATTTCTTCTGGGAAGCGAAGGGGCGATACTGCCTGCCGTTCTTTATGATGCTGCTGCCGGTGGCCGCAGAAGGTGTTTTGTGGCTGCATGGTCTTTTGGTGCGCGGCTGGGACCGGCTGAACAAAAAATGGAAGAAAACAAGTTAAAAAACGCTTGTAATCCGCCCGCCGTTGTGCTATACTAACAAAGCTACCGCGGCCCGGCCCTGGGAGTATGCCCCAACAGGGGAACACCGGTACCCTCCGCTGAGCTGACGGCAAATATTTGAAAAGAGGTAACTACCATGGAGAGCAAGAAGACTATCATCGAGACTTACCGCCTGAGCGAGACCGACACCGGTTCTCCCGAGGTCCAGGTCGCCCTGCTGACCGCCCGCATCAACCACCTGAACGA
>JAFUQL010000006.1 GCA_017472375.1 Oscillospiraceae bacterium
GAACTGTTTTTGATCGGCGTGGGCCTGTCGGCCGACGCATTTGCCGTGGCGGTGTGCAAGGGCCTGAATATGCGCGGCCGCCTGAACCTGAAGGACACCGGCCTGATCGCGCTGTTTTTCGGCGGCTTCCAGGCGCTGATGCCGCTGCTGGGCTGGGCGCTGGGCCGCAATTTTGAGCAGTACATCGTCAAGGTGGACCACTGGATCGCCTTCGGCCTGCTGGGCTTCATCGGCGGGCACATGATCTGGGAGGTCTTCCACGAGGAGGAAGAGGAGGACTGCGGCTGCGAGGACAGTACCCTGAAGATCGGGGAGCTGGCGCTGATGGCCATTGCCACCAGCATCGACGCGCTGGCCGTGGGCATCACCTTCGCCTTTTTGAAGGTGGACATCGTCCCCGCCGTCAGCCTGATCGGCTGCACCACCTTCTGCCTGTCCGCCGTGGGCGTGTGGGTGGGCCACCGCTTCGGCCTGCGCTTCAAGGAGAAGGCGCAGATCGCCGGCGGCGTCATCCTCATCTGCATCGGCCTGAAGATCCTGCTGGAGCATCTGGGCTTCCTCGGCTGAGCGGCATACATAGTATAACAGGAGCATTGACAAGACCATGGACATTCGCATGATCGTACTGGACATCGACGGCACACTGGTGCGCAAGGGGGGCTTTTCGCCCAGCCCTGCGGTGGTTCGCGCCCTGAAGGAGGCCCGGCAGAAGGGCGTTCTGGTGGTGCTGGCCTCGGGGCGCGCCCGCGCCGCCATGGATCCCGGTGTGCTGAAGGGCATCAAGCCCGACTACTTCGTGTGCGCCAACGGGGCGCAGGTGGTGGACGCCGCCGGCCGGGAACTGATGCGGCAGACCCTCAGCCCTGAGGAGATGTACGCGCTGGTGGACTGGTGCGAGGATTATGACTACCCGCTGTGCTTTTCCTTTGCGGACGGCTACTACGGCTATGTGGAGTACGAGACCATGCGGTACAACTACGGCCTGGCCACCGGCCACCCGGAGCACATCCACGACGGCGAGGATCAGGACCGGCACCTGCTGGATATGCCCTTTGCGGCCTACGCCAGCATGCCCGCCGAGGCGGTGGAGGGCTACCGCGCCAAGTATGGGCACCTGGGGCTGCGGTTCATGGCCTTTGTGGAGGGCCAGTACGACGTGGCCCGGGCCGACCAGGACAAGGCGGCGGGCCTTGCGTTCCTGGCCGAAAAGCTGGCCATCGCGCCGGAGCAGATCGCGGCGGCCGGCGATGGCTTCAACGACATCGGGATGCTGAAGTATGCGGGCATCGGCGCGGCCATGGGCAACGCCGAGCCGGAGGTGAAGGCCATTGCCGACCGGGTGCTGCCCACCGTGGAGGAGGACGGCGCCGCCGCCTTCGTGCGGGAGCTGCTGGCATGAGCGGCCATCCCTTCGGGCCGCTGTACGGGCCGGGTTCCCGGGTGCTGATCCTGGGCAGCTGGCCCAGCCCGAAAAGCCGGGAACAGGGCTTCTACTACGGGCACCCCCAGAACCGCTTCTGGCCGCTGATGGCCCGGCTCACCGGCCGTGAACGCCCCGGGACCATCGGGGAAAAGCGGGCGCTCATTCTGGAGAGCGGCCTCGCCCTGTGGGATGCCCTGGAGAGCTGCACCATCCAGGGGGCGCAGGATGCCACCATCCGGGACGCGGTGCCCACCGACATCCCCGGCCTGCTGGCCCGCTCGGACATCCGGGCGGTGGTCTGCAACGGTGCGGCCGCATACAATTATTACAGGAAGTTCGCCCAGCCCCTCACCGGGCTGGACGCCGTGCGCCTGCCCAGCACCAGCCCCGCAAACGCCGCCTGGAGCATGGACCGGCTGGCAGCAGCCTGGGGCGAGGCCCTCGGCCCCTGGCTGACCCTGTAAACAAACCGTGAAAAGCGTACCCCGTTCCTTGCTTTTTGGCAGGGGGCGGGGTACAATGTATTTGTAGAAAAAGTCGTTCGAGGTGCCGCTTATGAGCAAATGGATCGAAAAGAAGACCGCCCCGGTGCTGCCCATCTACTTTGTGGGTCTGGTGTGGCTGGTGTGCGGGCTCATCCTGCCCCTGTACGAGCTGTGGGCGCTGGCCGTCACCGCTGTGCTGAGCGCTGTGGTCTTTGTGCTGGGCAGCCGGCTGTGCCCCAAGCGGGTGGAGCGGGTGGAACAGCCCTTCCTCACCGGCAGTGAGGATGCCGACGCCATGCTGACCCTCATCCAGGGCCACCTCAAGACCCTGCGCACGCTGGATGAGCAGATCCCGGATGATGCCCTCAGTGCCAGCATCCGCCGCATGGAGCGGGCCGGGCAGGCCATTGTGGACGAGGTGGAACAGCGCCCCGACAAGGCGAAGATCGTTCGCCGGTTCGCCAACCACTACCTGCCCGACGCGGTGAAGATCCTCACCGCCTACGCCCGGCTGGAGCAGCAGGGGGTGAAGGGCGAGAACGCCGCCGCCCTGCGCAGCGAGGTGGAGCAGAACGCCGCCTCCATCGCCGCCGCCTTTGAGAACCAGCTGGATGCCCTGTACAGCGCCGAGGTGCTGGACATCGGCGCGGACCTGGACGTGCTGCAGAGCATGATGAAGGGACAGGGGCTGTGAGCCTCTGACAATAGCCGCCCCCGGGCGATTTCCCTGAGCAAAGAACGAAAGCGGGCCGAGCCCGAATGAATACGCATCGACAGAAAGGAAGAACGAACATGGATGAGATGAACCTGACCCCGAGCCTGACTCTGGACGCCGAGCCCGCCGCCCCCAGCCTGACCCTGGATCCCTTTGCCCCTGTGGAGGAGAAGAAGGCCGAGCCCGTGAGCGTGGAGGAGACCCCGCTGACCCCCGAGGAGCAGAAGATGGTGGACGACTTCGCCGAGAAGATCGACATCCGCAACTCCCAGCAGGTGCTGCAGTACGGCGCCGCCTGCCAGAAGAAGATCGGCGATTTCAGCGACGCCGCCCTGAGCAAGGTGCGCACCAAGGACATGGGCCAGGTGGGCGATATGCTGGCCGATCTGGTGGGCGAGCTGCGCGACTTTGACTCCACCGAGGAGC
>JAFUQL010000007.1 GCA_017472375.1 Oscillospiraceae bacterium
ATGCCCATGGTGGACTTCCGGTGGGACACCAGCACCACCGTTTTTCCGGCACGCTCCTCGTGGAGGGAGCGCAGGATGACCGCCTCATTCAGGCTGTCCAGATTGCGGGTGGGCTCGTCCAGCAGCAGGAAGGACGCGTCGTGCAGGAAGGCCCGGGCCAGCCCCAGCCGCTGCCGCTCGCCGCCGGACAGGGTGTCGCCCAGCTCGCCCACCGGGGTGTCGTACCCCTTGGGAAGGCTCAAAATAAAATCATGGATCGATGCTTTTTTGCAGGCCGCCGCGATCTCCTCGTCGGTAGCGTCCAGCTTTGCGATGCGCAGATTGTTGCGGATGCTGTCGTGGAACAGATGGGTCTCCTGGGTCACAAAGCCCTCCATCTGACGCAGGTCAGCGGTGTTGATCTCCTCCACACTGCGGCCGGAGACGGTCACCGCACCCTGCTGCACCCGCCAGAAGCGCATGAACAGCTTCAGCAGGGTGGATTTTCCAGAACCGGAGCGCCCCACGATGCCGATGATCCGATCCTTCGGCACCTCCAGCGAGAAGTCCTGCAGGATGGTCTCGCCGCCGTAGGAGAAGGTGATGTTCTCCGCAGCCGCGCCGGTAAACCCAGTGGACTGTTTTCCGGTGAGCTCCTCCACCACAGGGGTCTCGTCCAGAATGTCCAGCACCCGGTTGCCTGCAGCAAAGGTGTTCTGCAGGGTGGCCCCCAGCGCCGCCAGCGCCACTGCCGGGCCAAAGGAGCTCATCAGCGCCAGTGTGCAGACCAGCGCCCCCTCAAAACCGCAGAGGTCGGCAGACAGGAACAGCATTGCCAGATCAAAGCTCAGAATGACCGTATTGGTCACAGCGGTGTTGCGGCCCGAGGTGCGCTTCATCGTCTCCTCGTCCCTGGCCAGAGCGTCGGTCATGCCGCGCATCTGCGCCAGCCGCGCCTGCCCCTGCCCATACTGGATGAGTTCGGGCAGACCGCGCAGGCTGTCCAGTACGAAACTGCTCAGCTCGCCGGAACCCTTACGGAACCGCATTCCCGTGTCCCCGCTGAGTTTAGAGGTGACCAGCGGGATCACCACTCCCACCACCAGATAGGCCGCCAGCGACAGCAGACCCAGCGCCGGGTGATACGACCCGATGAAGCCCACCATGACCCCGCCAAACAGCACAGCGATGCAGATGGGCGAGATGGTGTGGGCGTAGAACACCTCCAGCAGTTCAATGTCCGAGGTGATGACCGAGATCAGGTCGCCCCGGTCACGGCCTTCCAGCTTGGCCGGGCACAGCCGCCGCAGGGCCCCGAACACCCGGTCGCGGATGAGCGCCAGCAGCTTAAAAGCAATGAAGTGGTTGCAGGCTTGTTCCGCATAGCGCAGAATGCCCCGCAGCAGTGCAAAGACCAACAGACAGCTGAAGATCATCAGCAGAGACAGCGGCGCACCCAGCCCAAGCAGATCCAGCACCGCAAACCCACCGAACACTGTGATAAATGCGGCACAAAGATGTCCCACAAGGCCCATACCAATGGCCAGCACCATGTAGCCCGCCAGCGGTCTGACCAGCCCGACCAGCCGTGCCATCACCTGAAATCCGTTTCGCCTCATACCGCATCACCTCCCGCATTGTATCGCTCCAGCTCCTGCTGGGCACTCCACAGACGGGCGTAGACGCCGCCCCGGCTCAGCAGAGTCTCATGGCTGCCGTTCTCGGCCACACAACCGCTCTCCAGCACATAGATGCTGTCCGCTCCCATCACATTGGCCAGCCGGTGGGAGATGAGCAGCACCGTTTTGCTCTGAGCAAGGCGGTGGATCTGCGCCATGATGTCGTTTTCGCTCTCCACGTCGATGTTAGAGGTGGCCTCGTCAAAAATGTACACCGGGCTGTCGTGCAGCAACGCCCGCGCCAGCGCCAGCCGCTGCCGCTGACCGCCCGACAGGTTGGACGCCTGCTCGTTCAGGCGGGTCTCCAGCCCCTCTCCGCTGCGCAGAAAATCGGCCAGCTTCACCTGCTCCAGCACCTGCCAGAGCACATCGTCCGCCGCATCGGGGCACCCCATTTTCAGGTTATCCCGCACCGTGCCCTTGAAAAGATGGCTTTGGTG
>JAFUQL010000051.1 GCA_017472375.1 Oscillospiraceae bacterium
AGCCTGCTCATCCAGAGGAGCCAGATCGGAGGTGCCGGAGATGTTGCCGCCCACAGTGCCGGTGAAGCCGTCGATGCCCAGAGCCACGCCGTACTCGGTGACGGAGGTGCCCAGAACGGGGATGTCAGCGGTGGCAGCGGCAGCAGCCTGCAGAGCAGGGGTGGCGTTGGCCATGATCAGATCCACGCCGGAGGACACGAAGCCGTTGGCGATGGTGGCGCAGGTGGCGGTGTCGTTCTGAGCGTTGGCAAACTCGAACTCAACGGCGTCGCCGAACTCGGCCTTCAGCGCATCCTGGAAGCCCTGAGTGGCGGCGTCCAGAGCGACGTGCTCGACAAGCTGAACGATGCCGACGGTATAGGTCTCGGCGGCGGGCTCACTGGCAGCCTCAGAAGCGGGAGCGCTGGAAGCGGAACCGCCGCAGCCGACCAGAGTCAGCGCCAGCATAGCAATGACTAAAACGATGGAAAGTGCCTTTTTCATGGATATGTCCTCCTTATAAATTGCCCGGGCCCTCCAGCCGCCGCTGCTGCAGCAGCCACCCGGGGCACGTTCACTGTTTCGATGCACCGATGCACCGCAATGAAGTTTAACTGGTTGAAGTATAGCACGAACCGCCGGCATTTTCAAGGGGATTCCCGAAAAATGTCGGCGGTTCAGTGACACAGTCCTGTTAATGCTCTTTGCATCGATGATTTCCCGCAAAAACTTTTTTGTATGCTGCGGACAGATCCCCCCTGCCCCGGCCCGTTTTTTCGGACTTCTGCGCCAAATGTCAGCCTTCCTCGAACAAAACCCGCATCATGCGCTGCGGGTCACACAGAAAATCGTGGGTGATGCGGTAGTGTTCGGTGTCGGTATAGGCCACCGGGCGGATGCCCTCCTCCCCGAACAGCAGGATCTGTGCATCGGGGTAGGCCATCAGGATGGGTGAATGTGTGGCGATGATGAACTGGCTGCCCTCCTGGACCAGACGATGGATCGCCGCCAGCAGGGAAAGCTGCCGGGAGGGCGACAGCGCCGCCTCTGGCTCGTCCAGCAGATAGAGCCCGCCCGGTGAAAACCGGTTGACCACCAGATTCAGGAAGCTCTCGCCGTGGCTCTGCTCGTGCAGACTGCGCCCGCCGTAGGCTGCGTAGGCGCGGGGGTCCACCCGCCTCAGCTCATCCAGATTCGTGGCCAGATTGTAAAAGCTCTCGGCCCGGAGGAAAAAGGTCGTGGCCGGCCGGTGGAAGGAACGGCGCAGACGCAGCGTGTGGTGCAGCCCGGAGTGGCTCTGCCTGGTGGAAAAATTAAAGTTGATACCGCCGCCCTCGGCGTTCATGCCGGTGAGCACCGCGAGGGCTTCCAGCAGGGTGGACTTGCCGCTGCCGTTCTCCCCTGCAAAGAAGGTCACCGGGGCGGTGAAGCTCAGCTCCTCCAATCCGGCAATAGACGGTATTTCATTCAAATATTCTTCTACCGGTCCCTCCGGCAGGATACGAAACACCGATTTGATGAACGGCATGGTGCACCTCCTCAGAATGCAAACAGCCCCTCCCCCGCCCGGTGGTCTGCCGGGCCGGGAGAGGGGCCTTAGGTCGCTTATTCGGTCGCCTGGTCGGCCAGATCAGCCCGTTTCACGGGGCCGCGGCCGGTGAAGCGGACCTCGCGGCGGCCGTCCTTGGTGACGATCACCGCTGCTGCACCGGCTCCCAGATCAGAGCTGTGCCCCGCACTGATTGCAAAACAGGGCATCCTCTTGCACCTCAGCGTGGCACTGGGGGCAGGTGTTGGGCTTGGGCTCATCGGCGGGCTCGGCAGCAGGCTCCTCCACCACGTCCACCACGATGGGCTCCTCGACAGGCTCCTCCACCTCGACACCCTCGGCCTTCAGCTCCTCGATGGCGGCCTCAATGTCGGCGATGGCCTGAATGTACTTATCCACCAGGGGCTGGTTCTCCTCGCCGTTCTTGGCCAGGCTGTACACCAGAGCGCCCAGCTGACGCTGCGCCTTGGCCAGCTTGGCCTGCTCGTTCACCAGATCCACCTGCTTCTTGCCCTTATCGGCCAGGTCAACGGCGGTGCGCTTGGCGGCCTCAGCCACCTCAGCACCCTTCTTCATCAGCAGATCAAAATCAAACGCCATAGTAGTACCTCTCTTCCTTATAGTTCCGCATTCTATGCTTCCGCACCCGCGGCGGGTGCGGTCATGCCGGTTTGTTCGCCTGCGAGGTGGAATTCGCGGCGGCGGTGCTAAAATCAGCCACCCAAAAATTCACGCAGCATGCTGTCCCGGGGCACCGTCTCTAGCGGGATCTGATCCATCTGTGCGAATTTGCCCGCCAGCTCGTTCAGCCGCTCGCAGTAGGGGTGCCCATCCGGCAGTGCGCCCGCCATGGGGGCGATCTCTGCGGCCAGCACACAGGGCTCATAGCTGAAGGAGGTATCCACCAGCAGGTCGGCCTCGCTCTTGAACACCTTGATGTAGCGGTCCTCTCCGTCGCACACCTGACCCCACAGGGCAAGAGTTCGCTCGGGGGAGTGGCCCCGGAACTTGTGATCCCGCACCATGCGGCGGGCAAGGCGGATATCCCGGGTGGGCAGCACCCGCTGCCCCTTGTTGCTGTATTCCTCCCGCAGCCCCGCATAGATGCGGTAGACGCTGCCCTTGGGCAGGGTCTCCACAAGGAGCGGGTTCAGGGCATGGATGCCCTCCACGATGCACACACCGCCCTCCAGCTCCAGATGCTCCCGGTGGGGCAGCCGGCTCTCGGTGGGGAAGTCAAAGATGGGCAGATCCACCGCGCCGGTCTCCAGAAGCTGCTTGAGGCAGCGATGGATCTCCTCGATGTCCAGCGCGGTCACGTTCTCGTAGTCTTTGCTGCCGTCGGGCAAGCGGGGGTAGTCCTCCAGATTGAGGTAAAAGTTGTCCAGACTGACCACCTTGGCCGGGCAGCCCCGCATGGTGAGGGCCTGCGCGATCTTGTTGGCCGTGGTGGTCTTGCCGGAGGCCGAGGGGCCGGTGAGCATCACGATGCGGCAGCCGGATTTCAGGATCTCTCCGGCGGCTTCAAAGCAGCGGGTCGCGTACTCGACCTCACAGTATTTGATGAACTTCTCAGGGCTGTTTGCGGCGATGTTGAGCAGACTCAGCTCAACCAGTCGTTTCGGGATCCAGATAGCGGCCATAAAACTCCCCGATTCCTCTCTTGCGCTGCAGAATGGTATCGAACCCGCTGATGTACTCAGCGGCGTACTTATAATTGAAGATGCGCTCGATCCGCTCGCCGCAGCCCGGCTGGCGCAGCTTGGTGGAGCCGCCGGCGCCGGCGGAGAGGATGGAGTGGATCTCCTCCATAATATAGATGTTGTAGTAGCCCTCGTACCCCGGCTAGCACCAGCCGATGTTCTCCAGGTTCTGCAGGGTGTTCTTCTGGCGGTACATATAATAAGGGACGTACCCCGCGCCGCCGAGGGCGCTGCACTCCTCCAGCATCCGGGCCACATCGGCGTAGTCGTCCAGGCTCTGGTCGATGACCAGGCTGGACGCCCGCTTCAGGGTCAGGGTGTGTACGGTAATGTTCTCGGGGTCCAGCTCGATGGCCTTTTTCAGGCTGCGGGCGAACCCCTCCACCGTGTCGCCGGGCAGGCCGGCGATCAGATCCATGTTGATGTTGGTGTGGCCGGCGGCGCGGGCCTCCCGGTAGCACCGCTCGATGTCCGCGGCAGTGTGGCGGCGGCCGATGCGCACCAGCACCTCATCCTCAAAGGTCTGGGGGTTGATGGAGATGCGGGTGGCACCGTACTCCTTCAGCACCTTCAGCTTTTCAAAGTCGGTGCAGTCGGGGCGGCCGGCCTCCACTGTGTACTCCTCCAGGTCAGACAGGTCGAAGCACTCGGCCGCCTTGCCCATCAGCTGGCGCAGCTGCTCCGCGCTCAGGCTGGTGGGGGTGCCGCCGCCGATGTACAGGGTGCGCAGATGCAAACCCGCCTGCTCGATCTCCCGCTGCATGGCCTCCAGCTCCAGGCACAGGTGATCCACATAGGGCTGGATGAGCTTTTTGTCCTTCTCCACCGTGCGGGAGACAAAGCTGCAGTAGCTGCAGCGGGATGGACAGAACGGGATGCCGATGTACAGGCTGCAGTCCCGCAGACCGCTGCGCTGGATGATGGGGCGCTGCAGGTCTGCGATGCCCTTTGCCAGCTCGAACCGCTGGCGGGTGCAGTCGTAATGGTCGATGAACAGGGACTCGATGCCCTCCTCTGTGTTGCCGGCGGCGCGCTGGTCGTGGATGATGCGCACCGGGCGCACACCGGTCATCATGCCCCAGGGCGGGCGGATGCCGGTGACCTGCCGCAGCAGATCGTACACCAGCTTTGCCAGTGCGAAGATGGGCTTCTCACTCTCCCCCACCCGGCCGCGCCGCCAGTGGCATACACCATTTTCGCGGACACCGGCCAGCAGACGGTCGCCGCTGCGGCGGGCAAGGACCAGATCGGTGCCCCGCTTGTAGGCAGGCACCAGCTTGGCCATGGGGTAGAACAGGCGGATCACATGCTCCACGTCGTAGCCGGACGCAAAGCCAAGAACGGTCAACTCCATGCGCTCACCCCCGCAGGTACGGATTCATCCGCTTCTCCTGCCCCAGCGTGGTGAAATCCATGTGGCCGGGCAGCACGATGGTGCTATCGGGCAGATCCAGCTCACAGAGCTTCTTCAGGCTGCGGACCATGTCCTGGTGGTTGCTCTCGGCAAAATCGGTGCGGCCGATGCTCATCTGGAACAGAGTGTCGCCGGTAAAGAAGTGCTCGCCGCACAGGATGCACCAGCAGCCCGGGGTGTGGCCGGGGGTATGCCAGGTCTTGAAGGTCAGCTCATCCACCGTGATCTCGCCGCCCTCGGTGTAGCTGGCATCCGAGATGGTCAGGGGCAGCATGGTGCTGCCGCGGGCGTCCGCCGGGTCCAGATACAGGGTGGCGTTCCACTGTTTGCGCAGCTCCTCGGCGGCGGACACATGGTCCAGATGGCCGTGGGTCAGGAAAATATGGGTCAGCTTGGCGTTGTGCTCGCCCAGCAGACGATTGTACTTCTTGGGGTCAGCGCTGGGGTCGATGACCACCGCGCTGCCGCCCTCGGTGATGAGCAGGAAGCTGTTGGTGTAGTAGGGCGCAAAGCCCAGCAGATGAAAGATCTTCATCGTATACTCACTTTCTGTCGGTGTACTTACATTGTACCCCATACATATGAACAATTTATTGAAGTTTCTGCACCAAACTGCAACGACCGTGCAGTTTTTGCAAAACGGGCCCGTTTACCACTCGTCCGTGTCCAGGATGAGGGTGATGGGGCCGTCGTTCACCAGTTCGATCTGCATATCGGCGCCAAATTCGCCGTGCTGCACATCGGCCAGCCCCTGCCGGCCGATCTGTTCCAGAAACAGATCGTAGGCGTCGGTGGAGAGGGGCTGCCGGGCCGCGTGGGTGAAGCTGGGCCGCTTGCCCTTGCGGGAATCGCCGTAGAGGGTGAAGTTGCTCACCACCAGAGCCGAATAGCCCAGCTCCACGGCGCTCAGGTTCAGCTTGCCATCTGCATCCGGGAAGATGCGCAGGTGCGCGCATTTCTCCGCCAACTTGGGTACCACGTCCAGCGTGTCGGTCTCCCGCACGCCCAGCAGGATGACCAGACCCGGCCCGATGGTGCGGGGCTCGCCTCCATTCACCACCACACTGGCGCGGCTCACGCGCTGCAGTACTGCTCGCATAGTCGTTCCCCCTTGTAAGGTATATCAGGTACGGGTCACGGAAATGACGCCGCGGATCTTCCGCAGCTTGCTGACCACGTTGTTCAGATGCTCGGTGTTGGCGATGCCCACCGTCACATTCATATAGGCCTTGTCGTTGGCGCCCTGGCGGGCGTTCATGGCGTAGATGGGCACGCGCAGGTCGGCAAGACCCGTGGCCACCTCGCCCAGCAGGCCGTCCCGGTCCTCGGCATAGATCTCGAGAGCCGCCTTGAAGTGCTCCTTGGGGATGGCGTTCTCCTCCCAGTAGGCCTTGACCCAGCGGGCAGAATTCTCCGGGTGGGCCATGCTCTGCTGGGCGTTGGCACAGTCCCGCTTGTGGATGGACACACCGAACCCTCGGGTGATAAAGCCCACGATCTTGTCGCCGGGCAGGGGGCTGCAGCACTTGGCGAACTTCACCAGACAGTTGTCGATGCCCTCCACCACCACGCCGTCCTTGGTGTGGGTGCGGTGGATGGGCACGTCCTCCATGGTAAATGCCTTGGCGGCCTCGGCCTCCCGCAGGCGGCTGTACTCGTCCTTCAGCTTGCCCATCAGGCGGCTGATCTGCAGGCCGCCGTAGCCGATGGCGGCGTACAGCTCCTCGGCGCTGTTCAGCCGCTGGCGGCGGGCGATCTCCGCCATGAATTCATCCCACTTCTCGGGGGGCACGTTGATGAGGGCACGGCGCATCTCGCGCTCCAGCGCGGCGCGGCCCTCCTGAATGTTCTCCTCGCGGCGCTCCCGCTTGAACCAGTTGCGGATCTTGTTTTTGGCGCCGCTGGTCACCACGATCTTCAGCCAGTCGCGGCTGGGACCCTTGTCGGCAGGGCCGGTGATGATCTCGATGATCTCGCCGGTGACCACCTTGTGGTCGATGGGCACGATCTTGCTGTTCACCTTGGCGCCAGTCATACGGTTGCCCACGGCCGAATGGATGGCGTAGGCGAAGTCGATGACGGTGGCGCCGGCAGGCAGGTTGATGACGTCGCCACGGGGGGTGAAGGCAAAGACCTCCTCGGGCAGCAGGTCGCCCTTCAGGTCACGCAGAATGTCGCCCACGTCGCTGGAATCCCGCTGGCTCTCCAGAAGCTGGCGCACCCATGCAAGGCGGGTGTCCAGGTTGTTGCTCTTGCCGTTGCTCTGCACGCCGGCCTTGTACTTCCAGTGGGCGGCAACGCCGTACTCCGCCACCTGATCCATCTCCCAAGTGCGGATCTGCACCTCAAAAGGCAGAGCCTCATGGCCCAGCACGGTGGTGTGCAGAGACTGGTACATATTGGGCTTGGGAGTGGAGATGTAGTCCTTGAAGCGGTTGGGCAGCGGGTGGAACATGTCGTGGATGACGCCCAGTGCGTTGTAGCACTCGGCCACGGTGTCCAGAATGATGCGCACCGCGTAGACGTCGTAGATCTCATCAAACTCCTTCTGGTGCATGATGGTCTTGCGGTAAATGCCGTAGATGCTCTTGACCCGGCGCTTGATGGTGGCGTTAGCGATGCCGTTCTCCTCCAGCCGCTCGTGGATGGAGGCAGAGACCTGCTCCAGGAACTCGTTGCCCCGGTGCTTGGCCAGCTGCTCCCGGATCTCGTCGTAGCCCACGGGATCCAGATAGTGCAGGCTGCGGTCCTCCAGTTCCTCCTTGATGCTGCTGATGCCCAGACGGTGGGCGATGGGCGCGTAGACCTCCATGGTCTCCTTGGCCTTGTCACGGCGCTTCTGCTCAGGCCAGCCGTCGCCGGTGCGCATATTGTGCAGGCGGTCGCACAGCTTGATGATCATCACCCGCACGTCTTGGCTCATGGCCAGCAGCATCTTGCGCAGGTTCTCGGCCTGCTGCTCCTCCATGGAGGAGAATTTCAGCTGGGTCAGCTTGGTGACGCCATCCACCAGAAGAGACACATCTGCGCCGAATTTGCTGGTCAGCTCGGCGGTGGTGACGATGGTGTCCTCCACCACGTCGTGCAGGATTCCGGCGGTGACTGTCTCGGAATCCATGCCCAGGTCCACCAGCAGGCAGGCCACCTGCAGAGGATGGCAAATATAGGGCTCACCGCTGCGGCGGCGCTGGTCACCATGTGCTTCGGCGGCCAGCTCATAGGCCTTGCGGATCATCTCGATGTTATAGGGCTTGCCGGACGCCTCGATCCTCTGGGCAAGGTCCTCATAGGTGATAAAATAGTCGGCCATATTCATTCCTCCATAGCGCGCAGGATGGGCGCGCTGGTCAGGTCCTTCTTCTCTTTGGTGGGCACCAGTGCAAACCGGTTGACCCCCTCCACCTGCCGCACGGTGATCAGGTCGAGCTGGGTCAGCGCCTCCAGGCTCACCAGCGTCTTTCCGGTCTGCCCCGCACCCAACTGGGCAAACAGCGGCTGCAGGTCGTCAGCAAACACCGCCCCGCTCTGCAGCTTGCGGTATACGGCCACCGTATCGCTGCGCTGCGGCTTCAGCACCGCGCGCTGCTGGGCCGTAAGGGCTGCACCGCAGCGGAACGCCTCGTACAACGCCGCCTGCCGGGCGGCTTCGTTGCCCAGGCCCGCCGGCCGCAATGCACGGATGCGGCCGGACAGCATCGGCCCGCTGCGCCCCTCGAACACCGAGAGCGCCACAGCGGCGTCCACCCGGTCGCCGGGTCCGTAGGGGATCTGCGCCGGGGTCACGCCGAAGTAGGCGGCGTACAGGGCGGATATCCCCTGCCGCAGACGGACACGGCTGTGCCGGCCGCTGTCGCCCATGGGGAACACCCCGTCCACCACCGCGTTCTCCACAAGGAACAGCGGCGCGGGGTTGCCGTGGCCGCAGGGCGCCAGATAGTCCAGCCCCTGCACCTCCTCCACGGTCAGGTCTTCCAGTTTCACCGGCACATCCAGCCGCAGCGGGGGCTGCACCGGCACCGGGTAGGTCTTGGCTGCCCAGTCGTTCAGGCGGCGGCGCAGCGCCTCTAGGTTCTCCTGCCGCACCGACAGGCCCGCTGCCAGGGCGTGCCCGCCGTAGCGAATGAGCAGATCCTTGCAGGCGGTGATGGCCTCGTGCAGGTGGAAGCCCTCCACACTGCGGCCGGAGCCCTTGCCCTCGCCGTCCTGATTGGTCACTACGATGGCAGGCCGCCCGTACTGCTCCACCAGGCGGCTGGCCACGATGCCGGTCACACCGGAATGGAAGTTTTCGCC
>JAFUQL010000008.1 GCA_017472375.1 Oscillospiraceae bacterium
ATGGGGCTTCCACGCCGCCGTTAAAGAAGAAGGTGACGTGCGCGTATTTCTCGGTTTCCGCAATGCGCAGCTGGGTCTTGCCATTCTTGGCCAGGTACTCGCCCAGCACGTTGGTCAGCTCCACGGGGGGATAGGCCACCTCCACATTGGGCATGGTGGCGTCGTACTGCGCCATGCAGACGTACTGCACCGGGAAGCGGCCGAAGCGGCGCTCGAAGCCGGTGAACTCGTCGTCCACGAAGGTGCGGGTGATCTCACGGGCGCGGTCGGGGCGGAAGTTGGTGAACACGATGGTGTCGCCAGCCTGCACGCGGCCGCCCTCGCAGGTGACACAGGGCAGCACGAACTCGGCGGTCACAGCGGCGGCGTAGCTGGCCTCGATGCACTCCAGCGCATTGGCGGCCTTCTCGCCCTCGCCGTACACAAAGGCGGCGTAGGCCTTCTCCACGCGGTCCCAGCGGTTGTCGCGGTCCATGGCGTAGTAGCGGCCGGTGACGGTGGCGATGGTGCCGATGCCCAGCTCATCCAGCTTCTGCTGGATCTCCTGCAGGAAGCCCTTGCCGGAGTGGGGGTCGGTGTCGCGGCCGTCCATGATGCAGTGCAGGTACACGTCCTTCGCGCCCAGCGCCTTGGCCATGTTCAGCAGGCCGAACAGGTGCTCGATGTGGCTGTGAACGCCGCCGTTGCCGGTCAGGCCCATAAAGTGGATGGCCTTGCCCGCGTCGATGGCGGCCTTCATGTTGCGCACCAGAACGTCGTTCTTCTGCATGCTGCCGTCGCGGATGCTCTTGGTGATGAGGGTGAGCTGCTGGTACACGATGCGGCCCGCACCGATGTTGGTGTGGCCCACCTCGCTGTTGCCCATCTGGCCGTCGGGCAGGCCCACGTCCATGCCGGACGCACCGATGGTGGTGTAGGGATACTGGGCAAACAGACGGTCCAGATTGGGGGTCTTGGCGGCGGTGATGGCGTTGCCGGCCGCCTCGGGCACCCAGCCGAAGCCGTCCAGAATGCAGAGCATAACAGGTTTCTTGGCCATAATGTGACCTCCTTGGGGATTCAGAATGTTGAAAAAGACAGCGGCGCGGGCGCAGGGCCCGCGCCGCTGAGGATGTGTTTGGGGTTCAGGCTCCTGCCCGGGCTCAGCCCTCGGTGGCGGCCTTGACGATGGCAGCGAACTTGTCGGCCTTCAGGGCGGCGCCGCCGATCAGGCCGCCGTCCACATCGGGCTTGCCCAGCAGCTCGGCGGCGTTGCCGTCGTTCATGCTGCCGCCGTACTGAATGGTGGTGGCCTTGGCGACGGCCTCACCGTACAGCTCGCCCACCACCTTGCGGATGGCGGCGCAGACCTCCTGAGCCTGCTCGGCGGTGGCGGTGCGGCCGGTGCCGATGGCCCACACGGGCTCATAGGCGATGATGACGTTGGCCATCTGCTCGGCGGTCACGCCCTGCAGGGCGATCTTGGTCTGCAGGCGCACCAGCTCCTCGGTGACGCCCTGCTCGCGCTGAGCCAGGTTCTCGCCCACGCAGACGATGACCTTCAGACCGGCGTTCAGACCGGCCAGAGTGCGCTTGTTGACGGTCTCGTCGGTCTCGGCGAAGTACTGACGGCGCTCAGAGTGGCCGGTGATGACGTACTCGACGCCCAGGTCGACCAGCATGTCGGCGCTGATCTCGCCGGTGAAGGCGCCGCTCTTCTCAAAGTGGACGTTCTCGGCGCCAACATGGATGTTGGTGCCCTTGCACTTCTCAACGGCGGTCACCAGGGTGGTGTAGGGGGTGCAGATGACGACCTCGCAGCCGGCACCAGCCACGGCGGGGATCAGCTCATCGATCAGAGCGGCGCCCTCGGTGGCGGTCTTGTTCATCTTCCAGTTGCCGGCGATAACGGCCTTGCGGTTCTGCTTATCCATGATTCTTTACCTCTCTATGTGTGTTTTTTGTATATTGCCCGCGGGGCGGCGCATCTCGCCCACGCAAAAACGGTGCGGCGGCTGTGCCGCCGCACCGCATGGGTGGTCGATCAGTTGTCAGCGATGCAGGCGATGCCGGGCAGCTCCTTGCCCTCCAGGTACTCCAGGCTGGCGCCGCCGCCGGTGGAGATGTGGGTCATCTTGTCGCCGAAGCCCAGCTGCATCACAGCAGCCGCGCTGTCGCCGCCGCCGATGACGGTGGTGGCATCGGCCTCAGCCATGGCCTTGGCCACAGCCAGAGTGCCGGCGGCCAGAACGGGGTTCTCGAACACGCCCATGGGGCCGTTCCA
>JAFUQL010000052.1 GCA_017472375.1 Oscillospiraceae bacterium
GCACTGCGCTTTGGACGTGCCAATTACAGCGCAATTATTATAATACATTCCCACGCGCAAAGCAAGCAAAACTTTTTCTGCCGCGCAAAAAAGAACGATTTCAACCGTCTTTTGGTCATTTCGACCGATTTTGACCGACAGTTTCTACAAAATCATCTCCACAAAATTATTGACAAAACGTCACAATGACGATAGAATGAAGTAGATTTCAAAATGCTCACACAGGCGAGGTGCGCGCTATGCCCCAATTCACGCCCGAACTGGTCGAAAAGGCTCGAATGGGCGACGAAGCCGCCCTTGCCTGCATCATCGCCCGGATGATGCCCGCCATCCGCTACAGCGCGGCCGGCGCCATCGGCCCGGGTATGGAGCTGGAGGATGCCGTACAGGAGGGCATCATCGGTCTGTTCGGGGCACTGAAAAGCTACGACGAGAACCGCGGCGCTTCCTTTGAAACGTATGCCAGTTCCTGCATCCTGAATGCACAGTTGGCCGCCAAGCGCGCCGCCAGCCGCAAAAAGCACCTTCCCCTCAATTCCAGCGTGCCGCTGGAGGAAAACACCCCCGCCCCCGGCCCCGAAGAGCTGGCCATCGCCAACGAGCGATATGCGGGCTGGATGCACCGCATGGAGACCGGGCTCTCTGTGCTGGAGCGCGAGGTGCTGGGGCTGTATCTGCAGGGCCTGAGCTACCAGGCCATCGGCGCAAGGCTGGGCCGCTCGCCCAAAAGCGTGGAAAATGCGCTGGGCCGGGCGCGTACCAAGCTGCGGCAGGCTGAGCCGTGAGCATTCCCCTTTCCCTTTGTAAAAAGCCAGGTCGGCTTTTTAATAATCTGCCCCCAGTAGGCATAACATTCAGCGCATTGGTTCCAAAGGCCAAAGGTGACGGTTGCGATCCTTCCGCGGGCAAAATCTTAAACTAGAGGAGATATCCAGCATGTACGAAGACAAGACTTTGGTATGCAAAGAGTGCGGCAACGAGTTCGTGTTCACCGCCGGCGAGCAGGAGTTCTACGCCAGCCGCGGCTTCGAGAACGAGCCCCAGCGCTGCAAGCCCTGCCGTGATGCCCGCAAGAACGGCGGCGGCGCCCACACCACCGGCACCCGTACCATGTACGAGGCCACCTGCGCCGCTTGCGGCAAGGTCGCCCGCGTGCCCTTCCAGCCCCGCGAGGATCGTCCTGTGTACTGCAGCGACTGCTTCGCCAAGATGAAGAACCAGTAAGCACCTCATTTGGGGGATGACCGCGCACCTTGCGGCTGCGTCGGTACCAACACTGTTCCTTCATGCCGGCATGGCCCCGTTTTGGGGCTGTGCCGGTTTTTTTGTTTTGCCCAAAGCCGGCCTTATTGTTTTGTCCAAAATCCACAAAACCATTGGAAATCGAAGAATTTTGTGAAAACTTTACTTCGAAAAGCCTTGCATTCCATACCCTGTATGTGTACAATGTTAATTTAGTGGATACCGCCCGTTCGGGGGGATCCGCCGCCGGGCAGGCACCCGCCTGCCATCCCATCCACATCGACCCCGCACAGGGCGGGGCGGTGATGATAAAGGAGATAAAAAGCATGAAGAAACGCGTATTGGCATTCGTTCTCGCGGCCGTCATGGCCTGCGGCGCACTGTGCGGCTGCGCAGGCGCCAGCAGCAGCTCCGCCCCCGCCGCCGAGAGCACCCGCAAGAGCACCAATGAGATCGTCGTTGGCATCTCGCAGGACCTGGACGACACCTTTGACCCCCACAACGCCGACTCTGCCGGCACCCGCGAGGTGATGTTCAACGTCTACGAGGGCCTGGTGAAGCCCAACTCCGCCGGTGAGCTGGTCTGCGCCGTGGCCGAGGGCTACGAGATCTCCCCCGACCGACTGACCTATACCTTCACCCTCCGCGAGGGCGTGAAGTTCCATAACGGCAATGACGTCACCGTCGAGGACGTCATCTGGTCGCTGGAGCGCTGCTCCGACGACAGCGAGGGCGAGGCCCTGGTGGCCGCGCTGGCCATCATCGACACCGTCTCCGCCCCCGACGACCGCACCGTGGTGGTCACTCTGGAGGAGCCCAGCAATGAGTTCCTGTCCTACATGACCGCCGCCATCGTTCCCGCCGACTACGCCGACATGGGCACCTTCCCCATCGGCACCGGCCCCTACAAGTATGTGTCCCGCACCGCGCAGGACAACATGGTGCTGGAGAAGTTTGACGAGTACTGGGGCACCCCCGCCTATCTGGACAAGATCACCTTCAAGATCATCGAGAGCATGGACAGCATGGTCATGAGCCTGCAGAGCGGCGCCATCGACATCACCGCCCACCTGTCCAGCACCCAGACCAACCAGCTGAACGAGGCCGACTTCACCATCGTGGAGGGCACCATGAATCTGGTGCAGGCCATGTACCTGAACAACGCGGTGGAGCCCCTGAACGACGAGCGCGTCCGTCAGGCCCTGTGCTACGCCGTGGACAAGCAGATGGTGCTGGACATGATCTCGGACGGCCACGGCGCCGCGCTGGGTTCCAGTATGTACCCCGCCTTCAGCAAGTACTTCATGGACGAGCTGACCGACTACTACACCGTGGATGTGGAGAAAGCCAAGGAGCTGCTGACCGCGGCCGGCTACCCCGATGGCTTTGACCTGACCATCACCGTGCCCAGCAACTACCAGCCCCACGTGGACACCGCCCAGGTCCTGGTGGAGCAGCTGAAGGCCATCGGCGTGAACGCCTCCATCGAGCTGGTGGAGTGGGCCAGCTGGCTGAGCGACGTGTACAACGGCCGTGACTTCCAGGCCACCGTCTGCGGCATGGATGCCTCCAACATGACCGCCCGCGCCCTGCTGGAGCG
Organism: Oscillospiraceae bacterium; assembly: GCA_017472375.1. Lineage (GTDB taxonomy): Bacteria > Bacillota > Clostridia > Oscillospirales > Ruminococcaceae > SFJ001. Next base: position 2,843 of record JAFUQL010000052.1, read on the forward strand.
GTTCGTGTCCACCTCCCACAAGAACTTCATCAATTACAACAATCCCGAGTACGACGCCCTGTTTGCCGCTGCACAGGCCTGCTACGACGACGCCGAGCAGACCGGGATCTACAAGCAGATGCAGACCATGCTGACCGAGACTGCCGCGAACGTGTACGTTCAGGACCTGGCCGACCTGATCGCCGTGCGCAAGCCGCTGGAGGGGCTGGAGATCTACCCCACCTACGTGCTGGATCTGTCCACGGTCCGCTACGCCGAGTAATATGAAAACCATCCGGATCAAGGTCCGGCCCGAAAGGGGGATGACGCCATGAAATACACAGTGAGAAAACTGTTCGCGCTGCTGTTCACCATGGTGATCGTCTCCCTTTTGGTGTTTGTGGCCTTCACGCAGATCTCCGGCGACCCGGCAGAGGCCATGCTGGGTACGCAGGCCACCCCCGAACGTCTTGCAGCCCTGCGCGCTGAGCTGGGGCTGGACCGCCCGCTGCTGGTCCGCTACTGGGACTGGCTCACCGGCTTTGTCACCGGCGATCTGGGCGATTCCTATAAGTACAGCATGCCCGTGTCCGAGCTGATCGCCCCCAAGCTGGGGCTGACCCTGATGCTGAGCCTGCTGGCCTTCCTGATCACCGCAGTCATCAGCATCCCGGTGGGCGTGTGGTCCTCCCGCTGGTCCGGCGGCAAGCGGGACGGTCTGTTCACCGCCCTGAACCAGCTGGTCATGGCGGTGCCCCCCTTCTTCACCGGCGTGCTGCTCACCTGGCTGTTCAGCCTGGTGCTGAAGGTGTTCATCCACGGCAATTTCCCCGGCTTCGGGAACGACTTCGGCGGCTCGCTGCTGTATCTGCTGTTCCCCTCCATCTCGCTGGCCCTGCCCCGCATCGCCATGACCGTGCGAATGCTGCGCAGCACCGTGCAGAATGAGATGAACAAGGACTATGTGCGCACCGCCATCGCCCGCGGTAACGACCGCACCGGCGTGCTGTTCCGCCATGTGCTGAAGAACGCGCTGGTGCCTGTGGTGACCTTCCTCGCCCAGACCATGGCCGAAATTCTGGCCAACAGCATCGTGGTGGAGCAGGTGTTCGCCGTGCCCGGTCTGGGGCGGCTGCTCATGTCCTCCATCA
>JAFUQL010000053.1 GCA_017472375.1 Oscillospiraceae bacterium
AGCTGCACCGAGTGCTCCACATCCGCGCAGGAAGCTACACCGTAATGGGTGTGGATGTACCGCACCGGCACGCCGATGACGATGGTGGGCACCCCCTGCCCGGACAGATGAATGGGGGCGCCGTTGGTGGAACCGCCGGTGCGCACACCCTCCTGCACCGGAATGCCCAGCGTTTCGGCCAGATCCAGCGCAAACCGCTGGAACCGGGGATGGCTGATCATCCGCTGGTCGATGTGGCGCAGATAGGGACCCTCCTTCAGCCGGGTCTGGCTGCGGTCGGGCGGCAGGAAGGTATCGTCGCAGGGGCAGCCCTCCAGTACGATGGCCAGATCGGGCTTTACGGTCTGTGCGGTGACGGTGGCGCCGCGGGTGCCCATCTCCTCCTGTGTGGAGAGGGCGGCCACCACATCCACCGCCAGCTCTTTGCCCCGCAGGCGGGTCAGGGCCTCGGCAATGGCGGCGCAGCCCAGCCGACAGTCAAACGCCTTGCCGATGAGCAGGTCGTGGGCAGCATCGTAGCTGGCGGTCACATCCGGCACCACCGGCGCGCCGATGCGGACGCCGAACACATTTCTGGCTTCCTCGGCACTGCGGGCACCGATGTCAATGACCATGTTCTCCACCGAGGCAGGCTGATTGCGCTCGGCAGCGGACATAAAGTGCGGGGGCTTGGTGGCCACCACGCCGGTCACATCGCTGCCGTCGGCGGTCTGCACCCGCACCGTATGGGCCGGGATATTGTTGGCCACCCAGCCGCCCATGGTGATGAACCGCAGCGTACCGTTGGGGCAGATGGAATGGACCATAAAGCCCACCTCGTCCATGTGGGCATCCAGCTGCACCACCGGGCGGGCGCCGGTATTTTCGGCACGGCGGCAGTACAGGTTGCGCATTTTATCCTCGGTAACGGCACCGCACGGTTCCAGCACCGGGCGTGCTACGGTATGGACCGCATCCTCGAAGCCGGACACGCCGTTCGCGTCCGAAAAGGCCATGGCCAGCGCCGCCAGCCGGGATTGGTCGTAAGCAGTACTCATGATGACAGGCTCCTCCCTCGCAGGTACACCGCTTCCGGCGCACCTTACTGCAATAAAGTATCGCCCTTATTGTAGCACACCCACCACCGAAAGCAACCGGAATCGGACGCTTTTTACAAAAAGAACACGGACACAGGAGGCCGCCGCAGACCGGTTTTGGTACTGCGCCAAACACCAAAACAGGCAGTCGGGCGATTGTACACCGCCGGCCGCCTGTTCGATGGAAAATTATTCACTGCATCTGTTCCAACAGGGCCTCTGCGTCTGCTTTTTCGGCCAGACCAAGGGTAAACGCCGTGGCGCTGCCGCAGGCGGTACCCAGCCGCAGCGCCTGTCCGTAGTCGCCGCTGTCCAGCCACCCGGCCAGAAAACCGGCAACCATGCTGTCGCCGGCGCCCACCGTGTTGACCACCCGGCCCTGCGGCGCCGCAAGGCGGTGCTGCCGGTGCTGTTCATCCACCAGAACAGCTCCCGCCCCACCCATACTGACCAGTACATTGCGCGCGCCCTGCTGCTGCAACGCGCGGGCACACTCCGCCACCATGTCAAGGTCGGTGGGCGAGATGGCACAGCCAAACAGCTCCCCCAGCTCGTGGTGGTTGGGCTTGACGAGGAACGGCCGGTGCGGCAGTACCCTGCGCAGCGCCTCGCCGCCGGCATCCACCACCACCCGCACACCCCGGGCCGCAAGGGGGGCCATCAGCCTGCGATAGGTATCCTCCGGCAGGCCCGACGGCAAACTGCCCGCCAGTACCAGCAGATCCTGCGCAGTCAGCGCC
>JAFUQL010000054.1 GCA_017472375.1 Oscillospiraceae bacterium
CGGCCCGCCCCCGGTGACGAGCGGGATGCCCTCCTCCGCCACCGCGTTCAGACCGTCCGCGTCCAGCACCACTGGGCAGCGGGCGGCGGGCAGCAGCGCCCGCACCAGCGGCGCGGCGGCCTTGCCCAGCCCTGGGCCCAGCACCAGCGCCTGACAGGCGGACAGGGTCTCCAGCAGCGCGGGCAGGTTCTCCGTTCCGATGCCGCCATCGCCATCCGCCGTGCAGGGCAGCAGGGTGCATTCGGGGGTGCGGGCGAGGGTCAGGCTCAGCACCGGCTCGGTGGAAGCCAGAGTCACCAGCCCTGCGCCGCAGCGCAGGGCGCCCTCGGTACAAAGGGCGGCCGCGCCCCGGTACCGGGTGCTGCCGCACACCAGCAGCACCCGCCCGAAGGTGCCCTTGTGGCTGGTCGGGTCCCGGGCAGGCAGAATGCCCCACACGTCGTTCAGGGTCATGGGTCGCAGGGTCATGGCGGCGTCTCCTTGCACATAAATTTTTTTGGCGGATGCCCGGCAAAGGGCGGCAAAATGGGTGCCGCAGAGTCGGGTTTGTGCTATACTGTTTTTATCAAGTATAATACACTTTCTGCCCCGGCGCAAACGGCAGGGGAGGAGAGACGTCACGGAAAGGGGAAGCACCATGAACCAGCAGCTGGAAGCCCTCATCGAAAAAAGTTCCAACATCGTCTTTTTTGGCGGAGCCGGCGTGAGTACCGAGAGCGGCATCCCCGATTTCCGCAGCGTGGACGGCCTGTATCACCAGAAATACGACTACCCGCCCGAGACCATCCTGTCTCACACCTTCTTTGTGCGGCACACCGAGGAATTTTACCGGTTCTATCGGGATAAGCTCATCGTGAAGGATGCTAAGCCCAATGCTGCCCACCTGCGGCTGGCGCGGCTGGAGAAACAGGGCAAGCTGAAGGGCATCGTCACCCAGAACATCGATGGCCTGCATCAGGCGGCGGGCAGTGAGGTGGTGTACGAGCTGCATGGCAGCACCCTGCGCAACTTCTGCACCCGCTGCGGCAAGTTCTACCCGGTGGAGTTCATCGCTGAGAGCACCGGCGTGCCCACCTGCACCTGCGGCGGCCTTGTGAAGCCGGACGTGGTGCTGTACGAGGAGGGTCTGGACGAGGCCACCATCGAGGGCGCCGTGCGGGCCATCCGGGCGGCCGACCTGCTCATCGTGGGCGGCACCAGCCTTGCGGTGTATCCGGCGGCGGGCCTGCTGCAGTATTACCGCGGCCGGGAGCTGGTGCTGCTGAACAAGACCCCCACCCCGGCGGACGGCCGCGCCACCCTCATCCTTCGCGACCCCATCGGTCAGGTGCTGGAAGACCGCGTCTGACCCTGAGCCAAACCAAACAGAATGGAGCAAATCAATGAAAACTGCCCGCCCCTATCCCGCATACACCGTCACCAAAAAGGCCGAGGCATCCATCGTGGAGGGCCACCCCTGGGTGTATGCCGATGAGATCACCGACGCCCCCGAAGCCGCCCCCGAAAACGGCGCACTGGTGGACGTCCTCAGCCCCAAGGGCCGGTATCTTGGCACCGGCTTTCTGAGCCTTGCCAGCAAGATCCGCATCCGGCTCATCAGCCGCAACGCCAACGACCGCTTTGACGAGGCCTTCTGGCGGCGGCGCTTCGAGTACGCGTGGGCCTACCGAAAGACGGTCATGGGTCCGGAAGATCTGACCTGCTGCCGTGTCATTTTCGGTGAGGCCGACCAGATGCCCGGCCTGACCGTGGACCGCTTCAACGAGGTCCTGGTGGTGCAGATCCTGTCGGTGGGCATGGAGGTGCGCAAGGCGTGGCTGCTGCCCCTGCTGGCCGAAGTGCTGCGGGCGGATGGCCAGACCATCCGGGGCATCTACCAGCGCAACGACGCCGCCCTGCGGGAAAAAGAGGGTCTGGAGCAGGGCAAGGGCTGGCTGGACATCCCCGGCGAAGCCCACCCGGACAGCACCGAGACTGAGATCTGCGAGAACGGCGTGTACTACCACGTGGACTTTGAGAATGGACAGAAGACCGGCTTTTTCCTCGACCAGAAGTACAACCGCCGGGCGGTGGCCAAGCTGGCCCGGGGCAAAACG
>JAFUQL010000055.1 GCA_017472375.1 Oscillospiraceae bacterium
ACAGCTGCGAGATGCCGGCGGCCATGAGGAACACCAGCCCTAAGCAGAAGCCCAGCAGGGCGCGGGTAAAGCACAGGTCGCAGATGGCGGCGGCGATGAGGCCCAGAAGGGCGATGCCGCGGGCAATGAGGGACAGGTTGCGGAAGTGGGTGGTGCGGCGCTGCAGCAGCGTGCGCCACTGCTTGTCGGACTTGGTTTTCAGACGGGCGGCGGCGTCGGGGGCGTCGGCTGCGTCGGTGCGGCGCTGGCCCCGCAGCAGCTCGTCGGAGGTAACGCCGAAGATCTCGGCGATGGCGGGGATCAGGTTCAGCTCCGGCGTGCACTCGTCCCGCTCCCAGCGGCTGACGGTTTTGTCGGAGACGTAGAGCCGCTCGCCCAGTTCCTTCTGGGTCATGCCGCTGGCGCGGCGCAGGGCGGCGATGAATTTGCCGATGGTCATTTTTTCCATGGTGGGGTCCTCCTTTGGGGATGTGCAAGAGCTCTTTGCAGCTTCATTCTCCCATGGCGGGAGAAAAAAGTACACCCCCGGGGGCGGGAATCACTCCCGCAGTGCGAGAATCGGGGCGGATCGGGCGTGCGGTGTTAGGAATCCCCCCGGCGCTGCGCGCCACCCCCCTTTAGGCAAGGGGGGCAGAAGGGGGCGGGAATCACGGGTGGAAGGGGCAGTTTTCCTGCAGGCACTGGGCGTTGCGGTGGGAGTGGGGGCAGACGGGCGTGGAGCAGTCCATGGCTACGCCCAACTGCTCACGGCAGAATTCCGCGGCCGCCTGCACCGCCAGGAAGGAATCCCGCTTGCAGCACCGTGGGCCGCCGTGGCTGCCGATGGCGGCAAGGGCGCGGGAGGTCATGGTGTTGGCAAGACCCCAGCTCTCCGCGCTCAAAGGTGTGGCGGCGGTGGCGATGGAGACAAACATACCGGCGCTGACTCCCGCGCCGCAGGCACCCCAGAAGCCGCAGGCGCCGCCGGGCACCTGACGGCCGCGGCGCAGCATCTCGGCAAGGGCGGAGGGCAGGTCCAGCGCGCCGCCGGCGTTATGGTAGGCCGTCAGCAGCGCGGCGCCCACCATCACGTGGTGCTCGGGGCCGTGCATGTGGCACCAGGGCTGCGCCATCAGCTGCAGGAGAAGGGGGATGGGGTCGCGGCCTTCATAGGCAAGGCACAGGGCGGTCAGGGCGTCCATGCCCTGGGTGTGGCACTGGCTGCAGACGTAGTGGCCCGCCGTGCAGCGGGTTTTGCTGGGCTCGTGTTTGCCGCACAGGGCGCAGGTCATGACCTCATCGCGCGCAAGGTATTCCAGCGGCGCGCCGCAGATGAGACAGTTTTCGGCAAAAGACATAGGCGGCTCCTTTCCGGAACGATGAACAATTAGACGGGACGTCGGCAAGCGCCGTCCCCTACGGTTTTCAAATAAACACGTACTTTGCCAGGCGGTCAAAGGCCTCCTGCACCCGGGAGAGGGGCAGGGCCAGATTCATGCGGATATGGCATTTACCGTGGAAGGGGCGGCCGTCCTGCCACACCACGCCCACGTCCCAGCCCCGGCGGATGACCTCATCGAGGGTGACGCCGCTCTTTTGGCACCACTGCGTGCAGTCAAGGAACAGCATATAGGTGCCCTGGGGGCGGGAGACGGTGACACCGGGGAAGTTCTTTTCGATAAAGGTGCAGGCGTAGTCCACATTGGTGCGGATGGTGCCGCACAGCTCGTTGACCCAGTCGGC
>JAFUQL010000056.1 GCA_017472375.1 Oscillospiraceae bacterium
GCTCTCCAGCAGGTTGTACAGGGTGCCCGGCCCCACCTGCACCCGGCCGCCGGTCATCTCGGTGACCTTGGCCATGATGTCCGCACCGCAGCACTCCACCCGCAGACACAGCAGGATGTAGAACATCTGCTCGGTGAGGGTATGAAATTTTTCACGCGCCATCGTTATTCCCCTCCTTTCGCGCTGGGCATGCGGCGTTCAGTCCACGCCGGCTGTTCCGCCTGCCCCACGCGCAAATATCGAATATCGCTATTTCCTGCTTTTATAGTATCATCGAATATCGATATTGTCAACTGTCCCTGGCCAGATCGCCGGGTGCCGCACAGGCCGCCGGCGCACAGCGGTGCATCCGATGCATGACCGCCCCTTCCCCCGGGCACACTAACCTCCGGGCATGCCGCCCGAAAACCACACCGGAGGGACCCGCCCATGCACCGCCGCATCACCGCCCGCCTGCCCGACTACGCCTGCTTCGTCACCTTCTGCCTTGGGGCAGCGGGCTACGGCCTGCTGGAGTATCTCTACCGGGGCCGCACCCACTGGACCATGCTGCTGGCAGGCGGGGCGGCCCTGGTACTGCTGCGGCGGCTGAACCGGCGCATGGCGGGCACGCCGCTGGCGCTGCGGGCGCTGGCCGGGGCGCTGGCTGTCACCGGGCTGGAGCTGGCTGTGGGCCTTGTGTGCAACCGGGCGCTGGGCTGGGCCGTGTGGGACTACTCGGCCCTGTGGGGCAACCTGTGGGGTCAGGTGTGCCCCCGGTTCAGCCTGTACTGGTTTGGGCTGTGTCTGCTGGTGCTGCCCGCGCTGGACCGCGCCTTCCCCACCTGCGCCGACCCGGCCGCTCTGCCGCCTGAGCCGCCGCCCTGACCCCATACACAAAAGACCACCCGCCCTGTGCGGCCCTTCAAAGGGTCCGCCGGGGCGGGTGGTCTTGTTTTGCTTAAAACGGCTCAGCCCACATAGTAGGCGCTGCCCTTGGCCCAGGGATTGTCCGCGGAATACCTGGCATGGCTGCACAGGAAATCCACCCATGCGGTGTAGCCGCTGCTGGCCTGCAGGTGCACACCGTCGGCCTCGGCATAGTCGGCATTCAGATCACCGCTCTCGTCTGCAAAAGCGCCGTACAGATCCAGGAAGCAGCAGCCCTTTTCCACGGCCAGCGCCGCCAGCTGCTGGTTCACCGCCTGCACCTTTTCCTTCTGCAGGCCGGGGCGGGTGGCGGTGGCCTCCGGGCGCACCGGGGGCACCGCCTGCACATAGATGAGGGTATTCGGCAGGGCGGCCTTCAGCTCGTCCAGCATCCGCCCGTAGTAGGCCAGGAAGCTGTCTGCCGTGCCGTCGTTCACCAGGGTGTTGGTGCCCAGCAGGATGTACAGCTTGCCGGGCTGCATCTGGGTCAGCAGGTCCATGGGCACCTCGGCGCCGCGCTCGGGGTGGTTCTGGGTGCTGCGGTCCACCACCGCCTTGGGGGTCAGGCCGATGTAGCCGCAGATGGTAGCCCCCTGCAGCTCGATGCCATACTCGGTGAAGCCCTCGGTCAGGCTGTCGCCCAGCAGCACCGCATCGGAGAAATAGCTGGTGTCCACGCGGCCGCACTCCGGCAGCGAGAGCAGGTCATAGTCCACCGTGCGGATGGTGTAATCCCCGGTCTGGACGGCCGGGCCGGTCACCGCCCAGACCTCCTTGTCCAGCTCCACCTGCATGGGCAGAGGGGCCAGCACGGTGGGCTGGATGTCGGTGTCCACCGGGCCGGCGATCTCGGGCTCATCGGTGAACAGGCCGATGATGAAGGTGATGATGGCCGCCAGGATCAGAATGAACACCGCAGCCACAGCCAGCCGCAGGTTGCGGCGGCGGCGGCGCTTGCGGCGGCGCTCGTAATACAGGGTATGGTCGGAATTTCTCATGGACGTCTCACTTTTTTGTTGATGCAAACGCGCCCGGGCCACCCTGCACGGGGCGCGGCCGGGCGCGGTCGTTGCGTAATAAGGCGGCGGGTTCAGCGCTCGAGGCGCAGGGCATAGCGCCGCACCGGGATGCTCAGTGCCGCAAACAGCAGCCCGGCGGTAATGGCAAACAGGGAATACACTGCGATCCCTCCCATTCAATTTCTACTATATAAGATACGAATCAAAATGTCCAGTTATTTCATAGCCCGGACGGGGAAATTTCATCTCTGGTTCATACATTCGGCGTACACTGATGATCATAGGCCACACCGCGCCGCCCCATGCACCGGGCGGCTTTTTTGTCCAGTTGACCCGGTTTGTGGCCCTCTGTTTGACGCATCCGCACCGTTCGCGCTATGATAGAGTCAGAGATCAAGTGCCGGAATGCGGCTCCGCCCTTTGTTCTGTACCATGAGGTATTTTATGAAAAAATTCATCCGCTTCCTCACCAGCCGGCTTTGCATCACCGCCCTGCTCATTCTGGCGCAGCTGGGCTGGCTGTATCTGCAGTTCACCCGGCTCATCCACTACTCGGCGGCCATCAGCACGGTGCTGGCCCTGCTCAGCACGGTGGTGGTGGTCGTGGTGATCCGCCGGGATGAAAACCCCGCCTACAAACTGCTGTGGGTCGTGCTCATCGCGGTGTCCCCTGTGCTGGGCGGGCTTCTGTACGCGCTGTGGGGCAACAAGCGCCCCGGCCGCCGGATGCGCCGCTCACTTGCCGCCGCCCGGGAGCCCATCCGCCCCCTGCTGGCTCAGCCGCAGGAGCCCATGGAAGCCCTGCTGGCCGAGCACCCCCGCATCTCGGCCACCGCCCGGTATGTGGCCCGGTACGGGCCCTATCCGGTGCATCAGAACACCGAGGTGGACTACTACCCCATCGGTGAAAAGCTCTACGCCGCCATGCTGGAGGAGCTGGAGAAGGCCGAGAAATTCATCTTTCTGGAATACTTCATCTACGCCGAGGGCGAGATGTGGCAGGGCATCCGCCGCATTCTTGCCCGCAAGGCGGCGCAGGGCGTGGACGTGCGGCTGATCTACGACGACATGGGCTGCCTGGGCGTGCTGCCCAAGAACTTCTGGCGCGGGCTGGAAAAGGACGGCATCCGCTGCCTGCCCTTCAACCCCTTTGTGCCGCTGGTCTCGGTGGTGATGAACAACCGCGACCACCGCAAGATGCTCATTGTGGACGGGCACACCGCATTCACCGGCGGCATCAACATCGCGGACGAGTACATCAACCGCACCAGCCCCCACGGCCACTGGAAGGACACCGGCATCCGCCTGCGGGGCGACGCCGTGTGGAACTACACCCTGATGTTTCTGGAGATGTGGAACGCCTTCCGCCGCACCGACACCGAGTATGGGCAGTTCCTGCCGCCGCCCAGCCCCCGCCCCGGGGCCAAGGGCTGGGTGCAGCCCTTCAGCGACAGCCCGCTGGACACGGAGCCCCTCAGCGAGAGCGTCTACCTGGACATTCTGAACCAGGCCAAGCGCTACGTCTACATCTTCACCCCCTATCTCATCATCGACAATGAGATGCAGACCGCCCTGTGCCTGGCGGCCAAGCGGGGTGTGGATGTGCGCATCGTCACCCCTGGCATTCCGGACAAGTGGATCGTGTGGCAGCTCACCCGCTCCTACTACGAGCCGCTGATGGAGGCAGGCGTGAAGATCTACGAGTACGCGCCCGGCTTCATCCACGCCAAGAGCTACCTGAGCGACGACCGCATCGGCGTTGTGGGCACCATCAACATGGATTTCCGCAGCCTGTATCTGCACTTCGAGTGCGGCACCCTGCTCATCGACAGCCCCTGCCTGGCCGACCTGAAGGCCGATGCGGAGGAGACCTTCCGCAAGAGCCGGCCGGTGCGCCCCTGCGATGTGCGCGACGGCTTCTTTGGTGACCTGCTCAGCTCCGCCCTGCGGGTGCTGGCGCCCCTGTTCTGACCCATAAAACAAGAAGCATCCCGCCTCAGTATACGATGAGGCGGGATGCATTTTTTGTCGGATCGGGCGGTGCTCAGCCCTTGTAGCCGTTGGGGTTGGTGCTCTGCCAGCGCCAGCTGTCGGCGCACATCTCCTCGATGCCGTACTCGGCCGCCCAGCCCAGCTCGCGGGCCGCCTTGGAGGGGTCGGCGTAGCACTCTGCGATGTCGCCGGGGCGGCGGGGGTCGATCACATAGGGCAGGTCGCGGCCACAGGCCTTGCTGAAGGCACGGATCACGTCCAGCACGCTGTAGCCCTTGCCGGTACCCAGGTTGCAGATGAACAGGCCGGGCTTCTCAGCCAGCTTTTTGATGGCCGCCACATGGCCCCGGGCCAGGTCCACCACATGGATGTAATCCCGCACGCCGGTGCCGTCCGGGGTGGGGTAGTCGCTGCCAAAGACGTGCACCTTCTCCAGCTTGCCCACCGCCACCTTGGCGATGTAGGGCACCAGGTTGTTGGGGATGCCGTTGGGGTCCTCGCCGATCATGCCGCTCTTATGGGCGCCGATGGGGTTGAAATAGCGCAGCAGCGCCACATTCAGCTCCGGGTCAGCCTTGCAGCAGTCGGTGAGGATCTGCTCGTTCATCACCTTGGTGGTGCCGTAGGGGTTGGTGGTGCCGCCCACAGGGGAATCCTCGGTGATGGGCACCACCTCGGGGTCACCGTACACGGTGGCCGAGGAGGAGAACACGAAGTTGTGCACCCCATGGGCGCGCATGGCCGCCAGGATGGTCAGGGTGCTGGTCAGGTTGTTGGTGTAATACTCCAGGGGCTTGGCCACGCTCTCGCCCACAGCCTTGTAGGCGGCAAAGTGGATGACCGCCTCGATGGAGGGGTTCTCGGCAAAGATCTTCTCCACATCCGCGGCACAGGTCATATCCGCCTCGTAGAAGGGGAACTCCTTGCCGGTGATGGCCTTCACCCGGGCCAGCGACTCGGGGCAGGAATTGTAGTAGTTGTCGGCCACCACGATGTCGTAGCCGGCCTCCAGCAGCTCCACACAGGTGTGGCTGCCGATGTAGCCGGCGCCGCCGCTCACCAAAATGGACATATGTGTACTCCTTTCGCACAAGACCCCGCCGGCGGTCCCGACGGGGTCAGTTCACGGGTCATGCGGTCCAGGGCAGGCCAGCCGTGCGTTCCCGCACAGAGCATGGACAAATCGTTCTGTCCCGGACTCCCTGCACTGCTATCAGTTTATCGTTCTTCGCTGAAAAAATCTATGGACGGATGGGGTCCATCCATGAACATTTCCATCACATATCCTCGCCGCGGCCCCGGCGCGACAGCATCTTTACCGAGGTCGCATATTCACTGGGGGTCATCTTGGTGACCTTTTTGAAATGGCGCGAGAAGTAATGGATGGAGGTGTAGCCCAGGATACGGGCGATCTCGGTGAAATTGTGCCCGCCCTCGCGGATCAGCTCCTTGGCGCGCTGGATCTTCAGGTTGCCGAAGTACTCCATAGCGCCGCCGCCGGTCTTTTCGCGGAACACCTTCTGCAGATAACTGCGGCCCACCAGGTTGTCCCGGCAGATGTCGCTCAGGGTCAGCCGGCGGGTCACGTTGGCCTCCAGATAGGCCTGCACCCGGTCCCAGAACTCGTTCTGGCTGCGCTCCCGGATCAGGCTGGTGGGGCGCTGACCCTTTTCCTGCGCACCGCGGCGGATCATGCCCACCAGCATCCCCTCCAGCGCCAGAGCAATGAGCTGCTCAGAGCCAAAGGGTGCATCCTCCCGCCGCTCCAGCTGCTTGGACAGGGGGTCGTCCAGCGGGGTGCTGAAGGCGTCGCGGGCGTGCCGCACGATCTCGGCCACACTGTCCCGCTCCTCGTCACCCACAGCGACCAGGCGGCCCTCAAAAAAGTCCATGGCGGGACTGTCGCAGTGGAAGCTGACCACCGCGATGCTGGGCGGCCGGGTACCGGTGGCGCGCACACTGTGGAATTCGTTGGGGGCATGGAAGATCATCTGCCCTTTTTTCAACAGCCGCTCCTGTTCGCCGGCAGTGGCGATGATCTCCCCTTTGTCCACATACACCAGCTCCCAGAAATCGTGCTGTTCGCCCACAAAAGCGTAGTCCGGCCCGTATTCAAAGTAGTGTACAGAGACGATCCGCTCGATCTGGATGGGGCGGCGCAATGAGATCGCTACATACTCCATCGTTCTCTCTCCTTTGCACTCAGGTACACACCTGGCTCCACATTCTAGTTTCATTATATACTAGAAAGTACAAAGGGCACAACAATGCAAAATGACAATTTTTGTGCAGGCTTTTTGGGCATATGCACGAAGTATTCTGCGCGTTTTCATGCTTTTTTGTCTATCATTTCGATTTTTCGCAATTTTCTCAGGCACGATTTTCCCATCGCCCGGCCGCGGCCTGCCCCCGAAAAAGCCGCCGGGCCGTTTTTCACCGGCGGACAGCCCGCATTTTGTGCAAATGGCTCCCGCCTGCCGCCTGGCCGGGTGTCAGCGCGGCCAATTCTTAACGAATCTTAAATCCTGCCCCGCCCCGTTGACCGGCCCCTGCTCCCTATGCTATATAATGCTTAGCGATACTAAATATTATGCAGAAAGAAGGGCGAGTATGGAACCGTGTGCCCCGCGCTTTGCCCAGCAGTTGAAAAAGGGCATTCTGGAAATGCTGGTGCTGCAGCTCATTGCCCGCCGCCCCAGCCACGGCTACGAACTGCTGCTGCGCCTGCGGGAGGGCAGCAGCGGCCTGCTGACCTTGAAGGAGGGCACCCTCTACCCCATCCTGTACCGGCTGGAGGACGAGGGATGCATCGTTTCGGCATGGCAGAACCAAGCCGCTGAGGGCCGCCCCATGCCCCGCAAGGTGTACACCATCACCCCCAAAGGGTTGGATACCCTGAACGCCGAACAACAGGTCTGGCAGGCTTTCCGCGCCTGTGTGGACACCTTCACCGGGAGGGACGAAGCATGAACGAAATGAAGCAATATGTACATGAGATCGAGAAAAAGCTGAGAGTTGACCGGTCCACCCGTCACCGCATCATGAGCGACCTGGCCAGCGACCTGCAGAGCCGCCTGGACGGGGGCGAGACGGCTGAGGCAATCCGCGCCGACCTGGGGGAGCCCGCACAGGTGGCCGCCGGCCTCAACGAGGCCTTTGCCGACCGCTGCATAAAAAAGAGCCCGCTGCGCTGGCTGTTTCTGGCTGCTGCGCTGGTGGTGGTGCTGGCCTGCCTGCTGGCAGACGGTGCTTTCTCCATCGGGCTGAGCGCCTCTGAGGCGGCCACCATCGGGGTCATCGGCGGGGCAGCTGGGCCCACCGCCATCTTCACCACCACCGCCGCCACCACCCCGCTGTGGGAGTGCCTGCCCCTGGTCCTGGGGCTGGTGTGCCTGTTCCTGATGCTGGGCTGGTGCTGTGCCGACCGCCGGCGCTGCTGGGTGCCGGTGCTGCTGTGCGGCGTGTGTACGCTGGGCTGGATGTTCGGCCCCATCGCGGTGGCGGTGTCCATGGCGGCCAGCGGCAGCGGTGCCATCGGGCTGCAGCTCCTTCTGGACAGTTTTCTCGGCTCAGGCGTGTGGCTCTGCACCGGGGTGCTGGTCTGGGCGCTGAATCGCCTGTGGCGCTGAGATCTCCTCAAACACAAAACGGCCCGCCGGATCTCTCCTGGCGGGCCGTTCTTTTTCTCCCAATTCGCTTCTGTGTTTCTTCTGACAAATTGGGGTTTGCGGAGATCAGCACTTTTTTCAATGATCTATAAAAGACGGCAAAGCCTTCCCCCTCCGGGGGAAGGTGGCCGAGCGAAGCGAGGCCGGATGAGGGAAGTGACCGCAACCTTTACTTTAGGCTCCGCATCCCGTCCCTCATCAGTCGCCTGGCGGCGACAGCGCTCGACTTGCGGTGCCC
>JAFUQL010000057.1 GCA_017472375.1 Oscillospiraceae bacterium
TCACATAGTCCGGCAGAAAGGACAGCCCCGCATTCTGCCCCACAAGCTGGCAGATGCGCTCGGCGTTGCCCATCTCCAGCACGGGAACGATCTCCAGCGAGCGGGCGGCAAGCTGTTCATCCAGCAGGCGGCGGTAGCTCATGCCCTGCTCGGTAAGCAGAAACGGCTCCCCCATCAGCTCCTGCACCGACAGACGGTCCCGTGCGGCCAGCGGATGGCTGGCGGCGGCTACAAAGTGAGCTGCGATCTTCTTTTCCTGCAGGATGCGGTACTCGGCATGGTAGATATGGTTGTCCAGCGTGAACACCAGATCCGCCTCATTGCGGTTGAGCTGGCGGAACATCTCCTCGGTGCCCACAGCGGTGATCTTGATGGAGATGCCCGGGTAACGGCTTCGGTAGCGCATATAATTCTCATTGAAAAACAGCGGGCACAGCGAATCCGCCATAGCCAGCCGGATGTGTCCCGCCACACTGTCGCTCTCCTTCAGGGTGGTCTCCAGGTCCTGCGCCAGCCGCAGGATCCGGTGGGTGTATTGCAGCACCTCCCGGCCTTTGTCGGTGAGAGAGATGGTGTGGTTCACCCGCTCGAACAGATGCACGCCCAGCTCGCTCTCAAGCTGTTTGATCTGGAAGGACACGGTGGACTGGGAATACCCCAGCGCATCTCCGGCGCGGGTAAAGCTGTTCAGCTCAGCAACATAGAGGAAGGTCGTCAGGGTGCGGATGTCCATGCTAAGGCTCCTTTTTTGTGGGGGTGTGGGTGGGAACGGTCGGCTTTCCCTGAGGGGGATCCGTGACGGATGAGGGTAGGGCAGAACCATCGAAACGCTGCGCTCCTGCCCTTCATCCGTCGCTTTGCGCTGCGGCTCTGCACTTTTAATCGAAAAATTCGATCAACTCGAACAATTTTATCCACTTTACTAATTCTCTTGTATACTATATAATATTTTCAAGGCTCTTTGCAAGTGTAAAGCGACAACGGCACAAAGCGGTTGTGTCCTTTTTTCGGAGGATCAGCCCCGCCATGCGCCATTTTATAAAAAATTCTTCGTTTTGGAGTGAGATAGTTTGAACACCATCATTCAGATCATCGGCGTTTTCTACAACTTCCTGTGGGGCGATCTGGTCACCCTGCCTCTGCCCGGCGGCGGCACACTGGGGCTTCCCCTTCTGGTCATCCTGCTGGTGCCCACCGGCCTGTTCTTCACCGTGGTCACCCGGTTCCTGCCCTTCCGCCTGTTCCCCGAAATGGTGCGTGTCACCGTTGAAAAGAACACCGGCAACGACTCCGGCGCCCTCTCCGGCATTCAGTCTCTGATCGTGTCCACTGCCACCCGCGTGGGCATGGGCAATCTGGTGGGCGTGGTGGCCGCCATCTCTGCCGGCGGTGCGGGCGCGGTGTTCTGGATGTGGATCACCGCCCTGCTGGGTTCCGCCACCGCCTTCATCGAGGCCACCCTGGCCCAGCTCTACAAGGAGAAGGATCCCCTGTACGGCGGCTGGCGCGGCGGCCCTGCCTACTACATTCAGGGTCTGGTAAATGAGAAGCGCGGCGGCGTGGCCCGCAAGAGCATCCTGGCCATCGGCTTTGCCATCTCCGGCCTGATCTGCTGGTGCGGCATCAGCCAGGTCATCAGCAACTCGGTGTCCTCCGCCTTCAAGAACGCCTTCCACATCGACCCCCTGTACACCACCATCTTCCTGGTGGCGCTGGCCGCTGTGATCGTGCTGCGCAAGAACGCCACCGTCAAGGTTCTGGACATCATGGTGCCCATTATGGCGGCACTGTACTTCGCGTCCACCCTGTTCATCATCTTCACCAATCTGGACCAGATGCCCGCCGTCTTTGCCCGCATCTTCCAGGAGGCCTTCGGCCTGCGTGCCGTGGCCGGCGGCGCCTTCGGCTCGGTGATCATGTTCGGCGTCAAGCGCGGCCTATTCAGCAACGAGGCCGGCAGCGGCTCGGCCCCCTGCGCCGCCGCCACCGCCGAGACCGACCACCCCGTAAAGGTGGGTCTGCTGCAGGCGTTCGGCGTGTTCATCGACACCATCATCATCTGCAGCTGCACCGCGTTCATCATGCTGCTGGTGCCCGAGGAAGCTCTGGCGGGTCTGGAGGGCATGGATGCGCTGCAGGCTGCCATGTACTACCACTTCGGTGACTTCGGCGTGATCTTCATTGCGGTCATCCTGTGGCTGTTCAGCTTCTCCACCTTCATCGGTGTGCTGTTCTACGCCCGCAGCAACGTGGCCTTCCTGTTTGGCGACAACTGGGCCTCCCAGACCGCCTACAAGGTGCTGTGCCTCGGCATGCTGTTCGTGGGCGGTCTGGCCGCCTACACCTTCGTGTGGGATCTGGGCGACGTGGGCATCGGCCTGATGACCCTGTTCAATCTGGCGGCCATCTACCCTCTGCGCAAAAAAGCGCTGGCTTCCCTGCAGGACTACGAAGAAAATGTGATGAAAAAGAGATAACGCCCCTGCGGCGAAAAAAACGCCCTCCGCTCGGCCGAGCGGGGGGCGTTTTGTGCTGTCTTGGGGCGGCGCGGGGTCACTCCTGCGCGAAGCCCGCAATGCCGAAGCAGCCGGGACCACCGTGGGCGGTGATGACGCAGCCGGTCTTGACCCAATGCACGTTTTTGAAGCCGCAGCGGGCGGCCTCCTGCTCGGCCAGCGCCCGCACCGAGTCGGACATGCCGGTGGAGCAGATGAAGGCCACGTCGGAGCGGTCCAGCTTCTCCCGGTCGCTGTACTCCCGGATGAGCTGGGGCACCACCGACTCAAAGCGGCCGCGGTACTTCTTCTTGGCCAGCAGCCGCCCGCCCAGGACCTCGATGCAGGGGTGCAGGCTCAGCAGCTTGCCGCCCAGAGCCACCGCGTTGCTCACCCGGCCGCCGGCCCGCAGGTACTCCAGATCCCGGGGCATAAAGCACATCCGCGCCCGGTCGGACAGCTCCTCGGCGCAGGCCACGGCCTGTTCCAAGGTCATGTCCGGGTCCTGCGCCAGCCGGTCGGCCATCGCCAGGACCACCAGACCCTGCCCGGCGGAAAGGTGCCGGGTGTCCAGACTGGTCACATAGTCCAGCCCCTGCGCCGCGATGACCGCGCTCTGGTAGGACACGGTGGTCACCGCGGAGTAGGCCAGATGCAGGATGTGGGCGTCGGGGTACAGGGCGTGGATCTCCGCGAACACCTTGGTGAAGTCGTCCGGCGAGGAACCACTGGTCTTGGGCAGGGTGCCGGTGCGGTCGTAGTAGGCGCAGATCTCCTCCGCGGGGAAGGTGCCGTCGTCCAGCGTCTTATCCCCCATGCTGACGTGCATGGGAACCAGCCAGATGCCCTTCTCCCGGGCCTGCTCTGCGGTGATGTCGGCGCCGGTCTCGGCCACCAGAATGATCCTGCTCATGTGTGATTCTCCTCTCGTTTTCGGGCCGGCGGCCCCACTCATGCCGCCCGCGGCGGTCTGCCGTGTGGTGGGCAGACTGCGCGGCGGCGATCCAGTCGGCTTCTATTGTAACGCGATTTGATTTGGATTATAATTATAAAATGTTTTTGTTATGTTAAAATGTAGTTTCGAAAACTATTTTTAAAGAAAA
>JAFUQL010000058.1 GCA_017472375.1 Oscillospiraceae bacterium
CTTTGGCGATGTCTGCGTCGATGCACTTGGAGCCGATGGTATTGGTCTCGCGGTTCATTTCCTGGATCAGGAAGTCCATCTTCTTGCCGGTCTCGCCCTGGGCGTCCAGATAGCGGCGGAGCTGGGCAATATGGCTGTCCAGCCGGGAAAGCTCCTCGTCGATGGCGCATTTGTCCGCCATCAGCGCAACCTCCTGGGCCAGACGGGCCGGGTCCACCGGCTCGATGGGCAGCCGGGACAGCTTTTCCGTCAGGCGCGCCCGGTATTCCTCCACCACCTTGGGGGCATAGGCGATCACCTTTTCCCTCAGGGCTGCCACCTGCGCCAGATGCTCGGCCAGGTCGGCCCGCAGGTTCTCGCCCTCCCGCAGGCGCATGTCGTCCAGCTGGGCAATCGCGCCCGCCAGCGCCTCTTGGCACAGGGCGGCAACGGCTTCCTCGTCCATGGCGGCCTCTGTCAGGGTGGTCACGCCCTCCAGCCGCATCAGCCGGCTGACGGTCAGGTCATACTGCACGTCCTCCCGCGTCTGCTCCAGCACGGCGCTGCGGATCGCCTGGGCGGCCTTTGCATAGGACACAGCCAGCGCCGTATCCGCCTCGACCACACGGCTTGCACCGTCCAGCTGGCGCACGGTGATGTACACGTCCACATGGCCGCGCACGAGCTTTTGCAGCCCCTTGCGCACGCCGTCCTCCAGAAAGAGCAGATTGCGCGGCAGCCGCATGGCAACATCCAGATAGCGATGGTTCACCGCCCGCAGCTCGACCGCGACCTCCCACGAATCCCGCTGCAGCTGGCACTTGCCGTAACCCGTCATGCTTCGCATGTTGGTACACCTCCCTGAGTATATTATTATATCACGGGAAATAGTCCTTTGCAAGGGGGGGACATGCTGCACTTTCTTTTTTTGAACTGAAAAGAGACGCTGGCACAAGAAAATCCGGCACAGCCCAGGCCATGCCGGAAAAAGGTTTATTGCAGCTTGACGCCCCAGCCGGAGAGGTACTGCATGAGCAGCAGCATGTCGTCCTGATCGACGTCAGCGTCCTTGTCCACGTCCGCAACGTCCGAATAGCCGTCGGGATCGGCAAGGCTGTCCATGAGGGCAAGAACGTCGTCCATGGTGACGGCTTCGTCGCCGGACAAATCGCCGGAGAGGCCGGACGCGCCGACGATCACCTCACAGGTCGCGGTCACGCCGCTGTCTGCGGTGGCGGTGATGGTCGCGCTGCCGGGCTTGAAGCCCTTCACGCAGCCAAAGGCGTCCACCGTGGCAATGCCGGTATCGCTGCTGGTGAAGGTGACCAGCTGGTTCACGCAGGAGTCGCTGCGCATGGTGACATTGGCGGTCAGCAGGGCGCTTTCGCCGCCCATCACCTGAACGGTGGGCTGGGCAAAGCTGATGGCGGTGACAGGATAGGTGATGCACAGCTGGGTGGTCGCTTCCTTGCCGGACATCTCATCCCGGACGGTGATGGTCGTCGTGCTGGGGGTGGTGATGTAGGAGGGCGCGGTGATCCAGCCGGTGCTGCTGATGCTGCCGAAATTGTCAGCTGCCATGGTGTAGGTCAGCTCGACGGCGGCGTCGGCAGGCACAAGCTGCAGCGGCAGCTGCACACCGCCCTTGGCAACGGCGTAGACCGTTTCGGGCAGAAGCATGGACTTCAGCGAAGCGCGAACCGTAACGGTGCAGGACGCGGAAACGCCGTTGACCGTCAGAGTGATGGTGGTCACGCCGGCGTTCAGGGGCGTAAGCACGC
>JAFUQL010000059.1 GCA_017472375.1 Oscillospiraceae bacterium
TGACTGTTATGGTTTTAAGGTCTCAAAAGACGCTTACTCGGCGTCGTTCAGAGCCTTCATGGACAGGCTGATGCGCTTCTTGTCGAAGTCCACATCCAGCAGCTTGACGCTGACCTCGTCGCCGACCTTCAGCACGTCGCCAAACTTCTCAACACGCTAGGTGCTGATCTCGCTGATGTTAACCAGACCGTCCACACCGGGCAGGATGCGCACGAAGGCGCCGAACTTGGTGATGCTGACCACAGGAGCGGTGAAGGTGCTGCCGATGGGATACTCGTTCTTCAGCTTCTCCCAGGGGTTGTCCTCGGCCTTCTTGTAGCCCAGGCTTACCTTCTGGGTCTCGGTGTCAACGTCACGTACGTAAACCTCAATGCTGTCGCCAACAGAGAGAACCTCGCTGGGGTGCTTGATGCGGTTCCAGCTCAGCTCGCTGATGTGGCACAGGCCGTCCACGCCGCCGATGTCAACGAAGGCGCCGTAGCTGGTCAGGCTCTTGACCACGCCGGTGTAGGTCTTGCCGACCTCGACCTCCTGCCAGAAGGCCTCACGCTTGGCAGCGTTCTCCTCGGCAGTGACCTTGTTGATGGAGCCGACGATCTTGCGGCCGGCGCACTCGGTGATGACCAGCTTGACTTCCTTCTTCACCAGCTGGGTGTAATCCTCGTCACGGCGCATGGTGGCCTGGCTGCGGGGCACGAAGACCTTCACGCCCTTGACCAGAACGACAACGCCGCCCTTGTTGGCCTCGGACACGACACCCTCCATGACGGTGCCCTCCTCGCAGGCCTTGGCGACCTCTTCCATGCCCTTGCGGGACTCCAGCTTCTTCTTGGACAGATAATCAACGCCTTCCTGGTCGTTGACCTTCTCGACGACGAGGTCCAGCTCATCGCCCACCTTGACCAGATCCTCAGCCTTGGCGGAGGGGTCGTCGGTCAGCTCACTCAGGCGCACAATGCCGGTGTGCTTGGTTCCGATATCCACCTGGATCTCGTTGGGCTGCACGCTGGTAACGATGCCCTTAACAACCTTACCCACATAAACGGTTTTCATGGAAGCTTCGATCATTTCCTCGAAGCTCATGTCGTCACGAATTTCTTCACTCATCTTGTTAAGTACCTCCTCAATTATAGACGACGGCGTGGAAGCCCCGGCTGTTACGCCCACCGTTCGCACACCCTGAAACCACGCGGGATCCAGCTCGTCGGCCGTTTCCACGGTAACGGCTCTGGTGTGTTTCGCGGCGACCTTGGCAAGCTTTTGGGTATTGGAAGAATGATGACCACCAATGACGACCATCAGGTCGCATCTCTGGCTGAGGCCTTCCGCTTCCTGTTGCCTCGCCCACGTCGCACTACATATTGTATCAAAAACTCGCGCGTTTGTATATGCTTTTTTCAGAAATTCAGAACATTCTAACCATTTTGTCACCTGAAAGGTGGTTTGAGCCACAACAAACAGTGCATTTTGCTCATTGGCAGGGCCACTCCACGCCTTCAGCTCGGCCAGATCCGCGAAAATAAACACCTCACCGGCGGTATGCCCGGCGATGCCCTGCACCTCCGGGTGGGTCCGGTCGCCGGCGATGAGCAGGGTCGCCCCCGCCTCGCTGGCTTCTTTGGCGATGCGATGGATCTTTGCCCCGAAGGGGCAGGTGGCGTCGTGCACCGGCTGGCCCTGCCGCGCCAGCCGGTCGTACACGCTGGCCGGCACGCCGTGGCTGCGGATGACCACCTCGTAGCCCGGGGGCAGTTCGTCCACGCCGCCGGCGGTGACCACGCCCTTTGCCGCCAGGTCTGCCACACACTGGTGAGTGTGGATCAGCGGGCCGAGGGTGGCCACCTTTCTGCCCTCCTCCACCAGCCGGTAGGTCAGCTTTACCGCGCGGTCTACACCGAAGCAGAACCCAGCGGTCTTTGCAAGCAGAATTTCCATGTATTTTTGTCTCCTAAAAAGCCAAACGCTCACTCAAATTTGTTGGCCTCGTACAGCGCGTCCCAAGCCTCATTCAGCCGTTTTTTGCAGGCGCGCAGCTTGGCCGCGCTCTTGGTCTCACCCAGGAACAGTTCCTCGGCGGGGATGGGCTCGCCGAAGCAGACACGGGCACGGCAGAACACCTTCAGCAGGCCGGTGCTGTAGATGATGCGGGCAGGCACCATGGGCACGCCCGCAGCGCTGGCGATGACGAAGGCACCGCTCTTGACCTTGCCCAGCTCGCCCGTTTTGGAGCGGGTGCCCTCAGGGAAGATGAGCAGGCCGCGGCCCTCCTCCTTCATATCGCGGATGATGCCGTCGATCAGGTCGGTGTCACCCTTGCCCCGCTCAACGCCCCGCACACCCACGGCGCGGAACATCCAGGTGAGGATGGGGTTCAGGTGCATCAGTTCATCCTTGCCCAGAATGATCATCTTCTTGCCCCAATAGCGGGCGATGACCAGAAAGACCGGGTCCACAGCGGACAGATGGTTGGAGGCCAGCACGAAGCCGCCCTCCTTGGGGATGTTCTCCTTGCCGATCACCTGGATGCGGAAGCCGATGTGCCACACCAGCCACGCGGCGGTCACGATGAACCCGTAAAACAGAGTCTGCAGCATGATCACACCCCCGCTTTCTCAGCGATGATGGACTTCAGCAGGGCGTAGCTCTGCTCAATGTCCAGCTCGCTGGTGTCTGCCAGAACGGCGTCCTCCGCCTGGCGCAGGGGCGCGGTCTCCCGGTGGGTGTCCTGCCAGTCCCGCTGGCGGATGTCCTCCAGCACCTTCTCATAGGTCTCCGTGCTGCCCTTGGCGAGCAGCTCCCGGTGGCGGCGCTCGGCGCGGGCCTCGGGGGTGGCGGTGAGGAAGATCTTGACGGTGGCGTTCGGCAGCACCACGGTGCCGATGTCCCGGCCGTCCATAATGATGTCGTTCTCGGCGGCGATGGCCCGCTGCTGCTCCAGCAGGAAGGCGCGCACCGCCGGGTTGGAGCCCACAGCGGAGGCCGCCATGCCCGCCTTCTCCTGGCGGATGACCTCGCTCACATCTTCACCATTCAGGTAGATGTGCTGGGCGCCCTCCACATGGGCCAGCGACAGGGTGATCTCGGGCAGCAGGGCGGCCACCGCCTGCTGATCCGCAGGGTCGTGCCCGGCACGCATGGCGTACAGGCCCACCGCCCGGAACATGGCCCCGGTGTCCACATACAGATAGCCCAGCTCGGCAGAAAGGCGCTTGGCCAGGCTGGATTTTCCGGCCCCGGACGGGCCGTCGATGGCAACGGTGATACTCATAGATGATTCCCCTTTTATCGCTTGTTTATGCAAGCGTTTCTCTCTGTTACAGGGCGCGGGCGGCGGCCTGCGCGGTACACCATGCGATCTGCAGGTTGTAGCCGCCGGTGTAGGCGTCCACGTCCAGCACCTCGCCTGCAAAGAACAGGCCCGGGCACAGCTTGGACTGCATAGTCTTGGGGTCGATCTCCCTGACGGTCACGCCGCCGCTGGTGATGACCGCGTGTTCCAGGTCGCCCCGATCCCGGATGGGCACCCGGAAATCCTTGATCAGCTCCACCAGCTTCTGCTTCTGCTCCCGGGTGATCTGGTTCACCTTGGTGTCCGCAGGCACGCCCCAGCGCTCCAGCATCACCGGCTGCATACTGGCCGGCAGCAGCTTCACAAGGCAGTTGGCTGCGTCCTTGTTGGCCAGCTCGGTGAAGTCCCGGGTGATGCGGGCGTAGAGCTGCTCCGGCGCAAGGGCGGGTTTCAGGTCAAAGCTGACGGTGTATTTGTATTTTTGCAGGTCCTTGATGTGAGCGGAGGCGGACAGCACCAGCGGCCCGGACAGGCCAAAGTGGGTGAACAGCGCCTCGCCCTGCTCTTTGAATACAGCCTTCTTGTCCTGGTAGAGGGTCAGGCCCACATTTTTCAGGGCAAGGCCCATCATGCGCTTGCAGTCGCGCCCGTTCTCCACCAGGCTGACCAGGCTGGGCACCGGCTCGCGGACGGTGTGCCCCGCCTGTTTTGCCAGCGCGTAGCCCGCGCCCCGGCTGCCGGTGCCCGGGTAGGACACGCCGCCGGTGGCCACCAGCACCCAGTCACCCCGGTAGGTGCGGCCGGAGGCGCAGCCCACGCCCACGCAGCAGCCGTCCTCGATGAGAAGGCGATCCACCTCCTCGGTGCGCAGGTCAGCCTCTTTGGCGTAGCGGGCCAGCGCCCTGCGGATGTCCTCGGCCTTGTCGCTCACCGGGAACACCCGGCGGCCCCGCTCCACCTTCAGGGGCACCCCCAGCCGCTCGAACAGCTCCATGGCGGCGCGGGTGTCAAAGGCAGAGAAGGCCGAATACAGAAAGCGCGGGTTGGTGCGCACGTTGGAGAGGAACTCCTCCTGCGTGCAGTCGTTGGTCACGTTGCAGCGCCCTTTTCCGGTCACAAGGATCTTCTTGCCCGGCTTTTCCTCATGCTCCAGCAGGGTCACGGTGTGGCCCCGCTCCAGCGCGGCGCCTGCAGCCATCATGCCGGCTGCGCCCGCGCCCACAACGATCAGATGTCCCATTCGGCGTTCTCCTCCGTTCCGGTTTTTGCCAGCAGCACCGCCAGCGTGAACAGCACCAGCAGCGGATGCACTGTGGCCAGATACATCACATAGGTACCGATGTTGAAGCTGGCCACCTCCATAAAGGAGATCATGGCCGCCCGCAGCAGCGCCATGCCCAGCAGGCCAAGCTGCAGCCACCACAGCAGGGCACCCTTGCCGCCGTGCAGCAGGGCGGGCACACGCCGCACAAAGCGCCACAGTGCCGCAGCAAAGGTCAGCGGCAGGACCACCGCATACACCGCCTGCAGCACCCGGAACACCAGGAATGCGATCTGCTGCAGCGGGCCGTAATAAGCCAGCGCGGTGCCCGCCTGCGCGGCCAGGTTGCACCTGGTGTTCAGGTAATCCTCCCAGACGGCAATGTCCTCGGCCGTGCCGACGGAGATCTCCTCCACACAGGGCTCACAGCCCCGGAAGGTCAGGCAGTAGACCAGGCTGCGGCCGAACTCCGCTAGCGTGGGCAGGATGTCATCGGGGCGGATGGGGGGTGCGGTGCCGCTGCGCTGCCCGCCCTCGGAAGGCAGAACGCCGCTGTCACACAGGGCGTTGATCTCGGCGGCCACCCCGGCCCAATAGGCCTCGGCGGTGGCGGCATCCTCGTAGATGCCCTCGTAGCTGGCGGCGCGGCGGATGGCCCAATAGAAGCTGCCGCTCTGGTAGTCCCCCAGCACCGGGTTCACAAAGTCGTTGCGCATCTGGGGGTCTTCCTCCAGCCAGTATTCCAGCGGCTGAAGGGCCTCCACCTCGGCATACAGCATCTGCCGCACCTCGGCGGGGATGCTGGCCAGATCCACCGGCTGGGATCCCTTCACACGCACCATCGCGCCGATGGCATCGGCAAAGCTGCCGCCGGAGAAGTCACTGACCACAGAAACGCCGTACATCTGCTCATTTTTTGCCTTCACCCCCGCAAGGCTGCCCCACAGGATGACCGCCGGCAGCGCCAGCGCAA
>JAFUQL010000060.1 GCA_017472375.1 Oscillospiraceae bacterium
GCTGCCGCCAGATCGGCCGCCTTGTCAACGTCGCCGCCCAGAAGGTCACAGGCGGCCAGCACAAGGATGCCTCGCACCCGCTTTCCGCCCGCCAGCAGGCTGTAGCGTGCGGCCTGCGCGGTCGTCTGCTCTTCCGGCAGAAAACAGTCGCTCAGGCGCTCGATCCGTGACTGGACCAGCGCCAGGTATTCGCTGTAACGCTCGGTGTACTCCATGGTCATTTACTCCTCGTCCGCAGGGGCGGTCATCAGTTTCGCATCGATCTCTTCCATCTGAAGCCGGGCCTGTGCCAGCGTCTTATCACACCATGCCAGCAGGGCCGCTGCATCTGCATACAGCTTCACCGCATCTGCCAGAGGGGTAGCCGGATCGTTCAATTTCTCCAGCGTGTCGTTCAGCCGCTGCATCCCGTCTTCAAAGCTCTTGGGATTTCTCACCGTTCGTCCCCTCCTGTTCGATCCGTTCCACCAGGCAGGCGGCATACCGCTCATGCCCCTTTAACCGAATGCGCTGACCGGGCTTCAGTTCCTCCACCCGGGCAAGCCGCCCTGCATCGTTCTCCACCATTGCATAGCCACGGGCAAGCACCCGATACGGGCTGAGTCCATCCGCCAAGGCGGCTGCAGCCCCCAACTGCCGCACACGCGCTTCCAGCACCCGCTGTGCCACCTGCTTCAATTCCGGCTTTACAGCATCCAGGCGAGCCTTCCTTGCATCGCACAAACGTTCTGCGCTCAGTTGCTGACACAGCTGCCGGGCTGTATTCAGTTCATTATAACATATTTCCAGACGATTCTGCATAATCGCCTGAATATTTTTAGAAAAAATGTATATTTCCCGCTCCAGCTCCCGCACATCCGGGAAAATCAGCTCTGCTGCAGCGGAGGGGGTGGGTGCACGGAGATCTGCGACAAAATCAAGAATGGTGTAATCGATCTCATGGCCCACCGCCGACACCACCGGCACCGGGCTCGCATAGGCCGCTCGGGCCAGCTTTTCACTGTTGAATACCCAAAGATCTTCCCTGCTGCCACCGCCGCGGGCGATCAGGATCACATCCGGACGCCCATCCCGTGCCAGCGCCGCCAGCGCCGCGACCATGCTGTCCACCGCCTGCTCTCCCTGTACATTCACCGGCGCAAGCAGGATGCGCCCCAGCGGCCAGCGGCGGCCCGCCACATTCAGAACGTCCTGCAATGCTGCGCCGGTGCGGCTGGTCACGATGCCGACACAGGCCGGAACTTTCGGCAGCGGACGCTTGTGCTCCTGTAAAAAAAGTCCTTCTTTCGCCAGTTTCTCCTTCAGCTGGTCAAAGGCCATCTGCACCGAGCCCACACCGTCCGGAAACAGGTCGGTCACATACACCTGGAATGCGCCGTCGCGCTCATAGAGGCTGACCCGGCACCGGACCACCACACGCATTCCCTCCCGGGGCGTAAAGCTGAGGCGCTGGGCGTTCTGACGGAACATCACCGCCTTCACGCTGGCATTTTCATCCCGCAGGGTGAAGTACAGGTGTCCGCTGCGGTAATGGCGCACGAAATTAGCGATCTCACCGCGAAGGGCCAGATCGTACAGGTTCCCATCCTCTTCCAAAAGCGACTTCACATACCGGTTCAGCGCCGATACGGTGATCACATTTGCCAATCCGCTACCTCCCGCGCAGCAAGGACCGATACGCCGATGGCGTTGTCACTGGAGAATTTCCCCGGGACAAAACTCACATCCGGCAGCCGCCTGCTCACATACTCCGCGATGATCCCGCTGCTCATCACGCCGCCCGCACAGACCACCGGGAGACCCGGGTGCTCACCAAGGGCAGCCTTCGCCATGCGGACCACCGTTTCGGCCACACACAAAAGGCAGTACTTGCACACATATTCGGGGCTTTTCCCCTCTTTCAGCAGCTTATCGCACTGGTTTTCCAGCCCGGACAGACTGCACTGTGTACCCTTTACGCTGGCCTTTGGCTTAATGGTCTCTTCACATTGTGCCGCAAGTTTCGACACCATCTCACCCGCAGGAAACCCGAACCCCAGGCGCACGCCCACCCGGTCTACTGCTTGTCCCGCATAGAGGTCACTGCTGGTCCCGACCGTGGTCAGCTTTTCCACGCCCTCACAGAGGATGAGGTCGGTGGTGCCGCCGGACACATGAAACACCAGACAGGGTTCCCGAAACAATTCCGGCCGCCCTGCTGCATACAGTGCCGCCGCCATATGCCCCTGCTGATGGGTGGTCTCCACCAGCGGCAACCCGCGGGATGCCGCAAACGCTGTCGCCGTATTCACACCCACAAGAAAGCATGGCATATAGGATCTGTCTGCCGGGCGGGGCCGGGCCGAAACTCCAACAGCCCCTACCTCCGTCAGATCCGCCTGCCGGCTGAGTTCTTGAAAAAGGCCGGGCAACGCAGCTGTGTGGTGGAACACTGCATCGCTTTGACGAAGGCCAAGCTGGCCCTCCCTTACCGGCAAAAACTTCTTTTTATCACAAACAACCTCCCCAGAGCAGGTGTCAAACACCGCCAGGGAGGTTGCATAGTTGCTCGTATCGATGCCCAGTACCAGCACGGTACCTTACTCCTGAGCGGGCGCTTCGGCGGCCAGATCCAGGTCGCGCACCACCGACCCGAGCAGACCGTTGACGAACTGGTAATCGTCCGCACCGCCGTATTTTTTCGAGAGCTCGACCGCCTCATTGATGACCACGCTGGGCAGCTTCTCCTCTCCATACAGCAGCTCAGCCAGGGCAAGGCGCAGGACCGTCACGCTCACGCGGGGCAGGCGCTGCAGGGTCCAGCCCTTCAGGCGGGCAGTAATCAGATCGTTGATCTCCACCATGTGGTCATAGTAGCTGCGAACGAGCGCCTCGCCAAAGGCGTCCAGCTCACACTCGCCATCCTCACGGATGACCTCCAGCGTTTCATTCAGATCAGCCGTATCAAACGAAGCCGCAAACGCAGCCAGGAAGGCACGCTCACGCGCTTCGCGCCGGGTCATTTTCTGTTCCATTTGGGATCCCTCACAAAATCCTTACTGTTATTCCGCCTCGTCAGGCTGAGGCACGATCACGCCGCGCACGACCACATTCACGCGGGAAACGGTGATGCCGGTCATATTCTGCACCGCACTCTTGACGTTTTCCTGAATGCGCACACACATCGCAGGGATCCGCATGCCGTAGGTGACCAGAACGTTCACCTCGATCTCAGCCACACCGTCCTCCATCTTCACGGAGACAGGCTTTTTCGCTTCGATGGTCTTCTTGCCCTTGCCCAGCAGATTGCGCATGGTAGGCGCAACAGCGCTCACGTCCTGAACGCCGTCCACCTCCATGGCAGCCAGGCGGGTGATCTTCGCGATCACATCGGTCGAGATGTGCAGGCTGCCGCCGGCAACCGTGTTCTTTTCCACTTCCATAGTAGATCCTCCCAAATTTGGTCCGCCGGCCCTGTGGGCATGGCAGTGTCAGATTTATATGCTGGCGCCGGACCCGTCGTCCGCGCAGCCGAATGTCATTTCCAAGATATTATACCATCTTTTTCCCGGATACACAACTACCCCGGTCAGAGACAGGGCAATTTTCTTGCCCTCTCTGCCGGGGCGGAAGAAGCATCATTTTACCTCTACCACAGTGATATTTTGTGCCGTCACCGCGCATTTACTCAGCACGATGTCGCGGATCTGAGTCACCTCTGCCGCCGTCAGCTCATCGCCCGTGGTCATCACGGTCACATCCACCTTGCCGCTGCCCACATAAGCCACGCAGTCCACGAAGCCCTTGGCTTTTACCAGCGCCTCCACATCGCTCTCCTGCGTGATCGCGTTGATCTCACTGGTCAGTCGCTCAGTCAGCTCACTCTTTTCCTCCTCGCTCAAGCTCGATTTCTTCAGGCTCTTTTGCAGGCTGTCCAGCGCCTCATCGCGCGCCTTGGTGCGGGCCAGCCTTGCCTCCTCGAAAAAGCTCTCACTGCTGGCCGCGCTCGCGCTCACAAGCTGCGCTTCACCATAGGTCTTGTTGGCGGTGGGCTCCGGCTCCGCCGCAGTTGGCAGCCCGTCGGTCACCACCTTCTCCGCCGCCTCCCCGGTCACAGTCTGGCTGGCTGCCACATCCATGGCCAGATCGGCACTTCTTGCGTACTCCCAATTCAGATAGACCGCCACGGTCAGGGCGACCGTAAGGGTAAGCAGGGTCATTTTCCGATTGGTCGTCGATTTTCTCATACAGGTCCCCTCCATTCGCTCATTTTGGCAATGCTAATTCGGTTGCTGGTCACCCCCAAAAGCACCGAAACAGTTTCGGTCACCTTTGCCTGTACAGACACATTGTCCGCACCCTGGCAAAGCACAGCGACCCCCTGTACCGGCGGCAGAACGATCGTTTCCGTGATTGGCTGACCATCTGCAAGAACATGCTCCGTTTGATAGCTTCCATCCTGCCCGGACCTCTCATCCAATGCATAAACTGTCTCACCGCTGGTTTCGAATGTGATCATCACCTGGGCCTCCCCCGCTCCATCGATGCTCTCCACCAGTGCTTCCAGCCGCTCCTCAAGCTGTGCGCCGTATGCCTCGATCTGTGTCCGCGTGTCCGCACTCTGAACTTCTGCTGTCTGGGCTCCGCCGGCATCTCCCAAAAGGATCAGAACAAGCCCCAGAGCGCCGATCAGGATCAAAAAACCGGAAGGCTGTTTCAGCGCGGTCCGGATCCAGTCCGCCTTCATTCCTCCTCCCCCTCCCATATCACCGTTCCGCCTCCCAACAGACGCTCTGCCGTTTGCCTGGCTGCCTCGCTTTCCTGCGCCGGACCAGTGAGATACACTTCCAGCTCACTCAGAGCCCCCTCCCGGTAGCCTGCGTCCACACGCACCTGCACAGAGAGCCCCAACAGCTGCATCTCCCGGCACAGCTGCTCTGTCAGCTGTTCTTCCACCGTCGCTTCCACCATCCCCCGCCAGTCGACCTCCGGGACCGTTTGGATCCGGGTCAGCTCGCGACGGATCTGCGCCAGGTCGATCTTCTCCCGGGGCGACAGAGCGGACAATATAATATATACGCTCAGCACCAGATTTAAGACCTTGGTGGGTCCTCC
>JAFUQL010000061.1 GCA_017472375.1 Oscillospiraceae bacterium
CGCTTCACCCCCACCGAGGGGTAGAACTCCATGATGGAGGGGGACACGGTGGAGTTGAAGAACTGCAGGCAGGGCCGCCCCGTCCACAGGCTCATGTTGTCGTAGCAGCCATAGGCGTCCAGCCGGTAGAAGCCCTCGGGCAGCTCCAGCTTGGTGGCCTCATAGTAGGTCTGCTGAACGAACTCCTCGTCCCGCTCCCATTGGTCGAACTTGACCAGTTCCACATGCACCAGCGCGCTGACCACCGCCATGCCCAGCACACCCGCCAGGATGCGCCGCGCCCGCCGGGGGCAGGGCGGCAGGCTGCGCCATACCAGCCACAGCACCAGCAGGTTGAGCAGGCCCAATGCCCACCGGGCCCAGAACAGCGCCGGGTAGGTCATCTCGCTCAGCTGCCAGGCCTCATCCACCTTGGCGGGCACCAGCCCGAAGACCGCAAAGCACAGGGTAAAGACCACCGCCGGCTTGAAGCCCCGGGCAAAATCGATGTCGGCCCGCTCAAAACACAGCGCCGACACCAGGCTCATCACCAGCACCGGCATATAGTACCAGCGGGCGTAGTAGCTGGAGTTGAAGGCATAGAAGCTGGAATTGAGGATGGGCACCATGGCGAACACCAGGCAGGTGCAAAGCACCCGCTTCCATGTGTTCTTCTCGGTGCAGCGGCACCAGGCCAGCGTGCCCGCCGCGCCGAACAGAGGCAGCCAGCAGGTCAGGCTCGTCCACTTGATGGCGCCATCGTCAAACAGAATGGCCAGGAAGGGGCCCTCCGGCGGCAGGAAGAAGCTGGCAAAGATGGCGACGTACTGTTCCACCTCGCCGTAGAGCAGCAGGTCGTAGCCGTCGGCGAATTTGGCGGTGCGGGGGTTGCCCAGCAGGAAGGTCAGCTCCGGGAGGAGCAGCACACAGCCCATGCACACGCCCAGGATGCTCTCGAAGGCCATGCGTCCAAACAGCCGCCCGGTAAGGCGGTAGTCCCCGGCGGTGAGCTTGCACACCAGGTAGATGACCAGAAACACCGCCTGCCCGAAAAAGAAGAAGTAGTTGTTCAGCAGGTTGATGGCCACCAGTGCGGCAAAGGGGCCCTTCACGTCCTTGTACATGGCCTCGTCCAGCGCCCACAGCAGGTACGGGAACAGAGCCACCACGTCCAGAAAGTGGTTGAAAAAGATGTTGTACACGCTGTAGCCGGACAGCCCGTACAGGCAGCCCGCGATGACCGCGTAGTTGGGGTCCTTCACATAGCGCCGCGCCCACAGATAGCCGCCCGCGCCGGCGAGGGCCATCTTCAGGCAGAGCATGGGCGCCATGAGCCAGGGCACCGCCTTAGCCGGAAACAGCAGGGTGAACCACCAGAAGGGGGAACCCGCCAGATAGAAGCTGTAGCTGTTCCAGAAGTCGCTGCCCAGGTCCGTGGCCCAGCTGAGGGAGCCGCCGCCCTCTTTCACAAATTGATTGGCGTAGTAATAGAAGGGGATCTGCTGGCAGTTGAAGTCGCCGGCATAGTGGAAGATGCCCCCGTCCACCAGCGCACAGGGCAGCAGGAAGGCCGCCCCGGCCGCAAAGCACAGCCAGAAGGTCAGCCAGTATTTGTTTTGGGGCCTGCGGGCGGGCAAAAGAGCCTGCTGCATACAGGATACGCCTCCTTTGAGACAAAAAATGCCGAATACCGGGTAATGGGACCGGAATCGTGCTATACTGGTCTTGTTTCGGAAACCGATGTTTGAGAGGAGCCGCACCATGAGTCAGCAGTATCCCTTCAGCGCCCTGTTGGGCCGTATGAAATACATCACCCGGTGGAGCCTGATGCACGCCGCCCGCCCCGAGTCCCTCAGTGAACACACAGCGGACACGGCCATCCTGGCCCACACCCTGTGCGTCATCGCCGGGCGCATCACCGGCACCCCGGTGCGCCCCGAAACAGTGGCGGTGGCGGCGCTGTACCACGACGCCCCCGAGATCATGACCGGCGACCTGCCCACCCCTGTCAAGTACAAGAATGAGCGGGTACGGGCGGCCTACAAGGCCCTGGAGGCCGAGAGCGTGGAGGATATGCTGGCCATGCTGCCCACCGAACTGCGGGATGGCTTTGCCCCCTACCTGAACGGCACGGTGCTCACCGCCGAGGAGCAGCGCATCCTGAAGGCCGCCGACCGGCTGAGCGCCCTCATCAAGTGCATGGAGGAGGCCATGACCGGCAACCGGGAGTTCGATGCGGCGCTGGCCCAGCAGCGGCAGGCGCTGAAGGACATGGCCTGCCCGGAGGCGGACTGGTTCATGGAGCATCTTCTGCCCTGCTACGCCAAAAATCTGGATGAGCTGACCCGGGGCTGAACACCCTTTATCTTATACACGGCAGAGCGGGGCGATTTCTTTCACTCCCCGAGGGGATTTTCCCGGTACACCCGCTCGATCAGGGCATCCAGGTCCTCAAAGTGTTCCAGCGCACAGCAGGCGCGGCGCAGACCCGCCGCCCCCCGCAGCCCGTGCATATAGTGCAGCGCCTGGCTGCGGGCCTGCGGCATGGCCGCCCAGTCGCCCTTTTCCTCGCACAGCTCATAGACCTGGGTGCGCATGGCCTCCATGCGCTGGGTCAGGGTGGGCATGGGGGGGATCTCCTCCCCCCGCAGCGCCGCCGCGATGCGGCCGAACAGCCACGGATCACCCAGTGCGGCGCGGCCCACCATCAGGCCGTCGCAGCCGGTGGCCTCCACCATGGCCAGTGCGTCCTCGTGGCAGACGATGTCGCCGTTGCCCAGAACGGGCACCGACACCGCCTGCTTCACCTGCCGGATGATGTCCAGGTCGATGCCCGGCTGATACATCTGCTCCCGGGTGCGGGCGTGCACCGCGATGACCGCCGCGCCCGCCGCCTCACAGGCTTTGGCTACCTCCACGGCGGTGACGTGCTGGGCGTCCCAGCCGGCGCGGATCTTCACGGTGACCGGGCGGCCTGCACCGTTCTGCACCACCGCCGCCACGATCCGGCCCGCCAATTCGGGGTCCAGCATCAGCTTGCTGCCCGCGCCCGAGGAGGTGATCTTCGGGGCAGGGCAGCCCATGTTGATGTCGTAGAAGTCAAAGTCCTTGTCCGCGATGAGGGCAGCCGCCTGCCCCATGGTCTCGGGCTCCGCACCGAAGAGCTGCACCCCGTAGGGGCCGGGGGTGTCCTCGCCCCGCCGCAGCAGGCGGGCGCTTTTTTTATCGCCGAAGGTCAGCGCCTTGGCGCTCACCATCTCGCTGATGGTATACACCGCCCCGTGCCTGGCCGCCATCCGGCGGCAGGCCGCGTCGGTGAAGCCGGCCATGGGGGCCAACGCCGCGCCGGGCGCGATGGAAAAATTGCCGATCTGCATGGATGAAATCCCTCTGTATGATTGGTTTGCGGCAAATGCCGTACCTTGTATTGTATCACAGACCGTTCCTGCGCGCCACTGATTTTTGATGCACCGAAGAAAGGAGCCTGCCATGCGTTTTATCGCTCTGGGCAGTGAGGCCGGAACCATCCTGCGCTATTATCTTACCAAATTCCCGGATGCAGACGTGGAGGGCTTTCACTTCACCTTTGACCCGATGGATCTGACGTTTCAGCCGGTCACGCTGTTCGACCCGGCCACCGCACCTCTGCCGCGACCTCAGCCGGCGTCAGCAGCCGATGAATTTTACTCCGGACCGTCCATCTATATCACCAGAGAAGAATCGGCGCTCCGCCGCATGCGGTACAATCAGGAACTGGGAGAGTTCTCGCCCGGCGCCTGCTCGGCCATCCCCCGCTCGCACAACCGGGACCCTCTGTTTCTCCCCACCCTGACCACTCATCCCGAGGAGCCCCGTCTGCATCAGATCCTGCTGGGTCTGCCGCCGTGTCCGGAGGGGGGCAGCGGCAAGAACACCGACTATGCCGCCGCATACCTGAACTCCGCCTGCGATCGTGCGGCGCTCTCCCATGTACTGGCCGCCCGCACCGACCCCATCCTGTTTCTCGCCTGCTTCGGCGACCCGGATGCAGCCATCGCCCCCTTTGCCCTGCGCCTTGCCTGCGAACAAAACATCCCCAATCAGGTGGCTGGCACCTTTCCCTTTGGCTTTGAGGGCACGCGCCGGGTACAGGCCGCTGAGGCGATGCAGACTGAGATGCGCGAGATCCGCGCAGAATTCGGCCTGCCCGAAGCGCTGTCCCTCGTGCGCAGGGAAACGCTGGGCGAGCATCTCCGCTCGCATCATGGGCGGGTACTCAGCCTGTTCAGCGCCATGGACTACTGCAGCGATGTGACCTCCGATCTTCTCGAGACACTGCGGCAGGCGGCCCAATGACCCATGCGGAGATCCATCTCATTTCTGCGGCACATGATACAATTTTGAAATGACCGGCATATCAAGAATATCTTTTACAGATCCCGTTTTTTCAGTATAATATCGGGTAGGAACAATCGTGTCTTTCGCCGCGCTCTGCGGCAGTCAATAGAGGGAGGCTCCCATGAAACTTCTCATTCTGGACGGCAACAGCCTTGTGAACCGCGCCTTTTATGGCATCAAGGTGCTCACCACCAAGGACGGCCGTTTCACCAATGCCATCTACGGATTTATGAACATCCTGCTGAACCTGCTGAAGGAGCACCAGCCGGATGAGATCGCCATCGCGTGGGATCTGAAAGCGCCCACCTTCCGCCACAAGCTGTACGACGGCTACAAGGCCACCCGCCACGGGATGCCTGAGGAGCTGGCCCAGCAGATGCCTGTTCTGAAGGAACTGCTGGCGGATCTGGGCTTCGTGATGATCGCCCGGGAGGGCTGGGAGGCCGACGACCTGCTGGGCACCCTGAGCGCCGCAGCCGCCGCCCGGGGGGACGAGTGCCTGCTGGCCATCGGCGACCGGGACAGCCTGCAGCTCGTGAACGAGCAGGTCACCGTGCTGCTGGCCTCCACCAAGGGCGGCCGCAGCGAGACCATCCCCATGGACCCTGCCGCCATTCAGGAAAAGTATGGCCTGCCCGACCCCAAACAGCTCATCGAGGTCAAGAGCCTGATGGGCGACACCTCCGACAACATCCCCGGCGTGCCCGGCGTGGGCGAAAAGACTGCGCTGGCGCTCATCCAGGCCTTCGGCACGCTGGATGGGGTCTATGCCAACCTGGAGGACAGCCGCATCAAGCCCGGCGTGCGCAAGAAGCTCGCCGAGCATGAGGACAAGGCCCGCCTGAGCCGCACGCTGGGCGCCATCCGGCTGGACGCCCCCATCGACACTGCCCCCGGCACCTATCTGCGGGGCGCGGGCGAACCGGCCAGGGCCGCCGCTCTTCTGGCGGAACTGGAGATGCACAGCCTGATCCCCCGGCTGGGGCTGGACGACACCCCCGCCCCGGACGCAGAGCCGGTGGAGGAGCGGACGCTCGCCCCATGGGACGCCGCCGCAGCCGCCGAGCGGCTGTACCTGACGGCTCTGCCCGCCCCCAAGGGGCAGCCCGCCCCCGGCTGGGCCGCAGTGAGTGGTTCCGGCGCGGCCTACCGACTGGAATGGGCGGAGCTGGACGCTCTGCTGGACGCCGAGGGCGCCGACCTGTGGGTGTTTGATGCCAAACCCCTGTACCACCGGGCGCTGGCCGCCGGCGGCATGGGGCAGGCCATCGCCTTTGACGGCAAGCTGGCCGCTTATCTGCTGAACCCCGCCGCCAGCAAGTACGACGCGGGGAATCTGGCCGCCGAGTACGGCATCGCCCCCGCCTTCCGCTGCGCCGACTGCCCGGATGCGGGCATTCTGGCCGCACTGCTGCCCCGCCTTGAGCAGGATCTGACCGCACAGGGCATGGCCGGGCTGCTCTACGACATCGAGCTGCCCCTCGCCCGGGTGCTGGCAGACATGGAGCAGCTGGGCATGCTGGTGGACCGGGAGGCCATCGCGGCCTTCGGGGAGGAGCTGCGCGGCCAGGTGGCCGACTGCCTGCAGCGCATCTACGAACAGGTGGGCTACGAGTTCAACCTGAACAGCCCCAAGCAGCTGGGCGAGGCCCTGTTTGACAAGCTGGGTCTGCCCCACCGCAAAAAGACCAAGAGCGGCTACTCCACCGACGCCGCCACCCTCGAGAGCCTGCGCCCCTAC
>JAFUQL010000062.1 GCA_017472375.1 Oscillospiraceae bacterium
ATTCCGTGGACTATTATAGTGCGCATTCCGCCGCAGGTATTTTGTCTGGAAATCCTCTTTTTTGCACGATCGGCACTGCGCGTAAAAAATAAGACGGTATTATTGTGCCAATTGACGAAGACGGGCAGAGATGTGCAAACCAGGCGCTCTGCGGTGCAAAATATTGCACGGAACAAAAAACAGCCGCCTCAGTGAGGGGGCGGTTTGGGTATTTTCAGATACGGCTCACAGCCAGCGTATGCTGCCGCCCAGCGAGCCGCTCAGCTCAGCGGCGGCGGTGCGTACCAGCTCCTTGAGCTGATCCGGGGCCACAACCCGGGCGGCGGGGCAGATCACGCCAATGGAAGCGACGGCTGCGCCCTCGGGGCCGAACACCGGTGCACCGATGCCCACTGCGCCGTCGGTGTAGTCGCCCACGGTCAGGGCTACGCCTTTCAGGCGGATGTCCTCCAGCTCACCCAGAAGCTGGTCAGGGCTGCCCAGCGGGTGGGGCGGCACCGCATCCACGGTGTAGTGGTGGATGTAATCCTGCCAAAAGCTGCGGGGCTGGCCGGCCAGCAGTGCCTTGCGGATGGCGCCGCAGTGCATCTCGATCTCATAACCGAATTTTTCGGTAACACGCAGGTTGTTGGGGCCCTCCACATGGCACAGCACCAGCCCGCGGTACCCCGAGGGGATGATGAGAAACGCATCCTCGGCGGT
The DNA here is from genome assembly GCA_017472375.1 of Oscillospiraceae bacterium. Classification (GTDB taxonomy): domain Bacteria; phylum Bacillota; class Clostridia; order Oscillospirales; family Ruminococcaceae; genus SFJ001. The sequence continues at coordinate 703 of JAFUQL010000062.1, forward strand.
GCTTTGGGACAGCTTTTTCAGTACAGGGCCGGCCATCTGGCGCAGGTCCTGCCCATGAGCCGCCGCGGCGCCCAGCGAGATCAGTGCGGGGCCGAGCTGGTACAGGTGGGTCTGCTCGTCCCGGTAGACGAAGCCCTTCTCAGCCAGGGTCTGCAGCAGGCGGTGTACTGTGCTGGGGGGCAGCTCCATCTCGGCGGAGAGCTGTGCGATGGAAAAGGTACGTTGCGGGCGTTTCAGCAGCTCCAGCAGGTCCAGCGCCCGGGCGATGCTTTGGATCATGTTGTATCCGCGCTCCTATCCTGTCAGATCCGAGGATCTGTTTATAAACATGGAACTTTTTCCTTATCGTGGAATCATATTCAGTATATCACACGAAATCTGTCGATTCAATAAGCGAAAACGATACTTTTTTCACAATTTCCAGAACCTGTGGAGCAATCGGAAAAAGGCTTTTGCGGGGATTGGAAGCCCCTGCGGAATGTGGTATGTTACAGGGGGCGGATGTGCCGCCCCGCGGTGCGAGGACAAGCGCAGGGCCGGCGCTGCAGCAGCAAAAAGCCCCCCGGAGAAGTTTTTGCTGTGTCGGTGCTGTTTGCTGCGTTCCGCACAAAAAATTTTATTGTCCGTGATCAAAACGGCAGGCTGGACCGTCTAATGGATGAACAACACAGGAAGGGAGGTGCCGCTATGGACCGGCAGGAATACGCTGCACGGGCCGATGCCCTGAAAGCGCGGCTGTACCGCACGGCGCTGTGCTGGCTGGGTAGCGAGGCTGCGGCACTGGATGCGGTGGACACCGCCATATACAAGGGCTTGTTGGCGGTGGGGCGGCTGCGGCAGCTGGAGTATTTCGACACCTGGCTGACCCGCATCCTCATCAACGAATGTAAGAACGAGCTGCGCCGTACCGCCCGGCTGCACCCTCTGGAGGCCCTGCGCGACCGGGCGGCCCCCGCCCCGGACCCGGACAGCCTGCCCCTGAAACAGGCGGTGGCTGCGCTGGAGGAGGACTTGCGCAGCGTGGTGGTGCTGCGGTATTTCGGCGGCTACACGCTGGAGGAGACCGCCCGGATCCTCAAGCTGCCCCGGGGCACCGTGTCCGGGCGGCAGCGGCGGGCGCTGGCTCTGCTGCGGCTGGAGCTTTTGGACGAAGAAACGGCAGGGAAGGAGGTCTGAGCCATGGATGAACGTACCAGAATGGAAGAATACCGCGCCCTGTGCGCCGAACTGGAACAGACCCCGCCCGCGCTGGAATACACGGTGGAGCGAGCAAAAGCCAGGGCGAAGTCCCGGCACAGACGCACTTTTGCCCGGCTGGCCGGAGCGGTGAGCCTGTGCGCGGCCTTTGTACTGCTGGTGAACACCAGCACCACCTTTGCCTACGCCTGCGGGCGGGTCCCCCTGCTGAAGGAGCTGGCACAGGCGGTGGCGCTTTCGCCCAGCCTGAGCGCGGCGGTGGAGAATGAGTATGTGCAGCCGGTGGAGCTGGAGCAGACTGCCGAGGGCATCACCGCCCGGGTGGAGTACCTGATCGTGGACCAGCGGCAGGTGAACATCTTCTACACGCTGGAGAGCGAGGTCTATGGCTGGATGGACGTGACCCCGCAGCTGTCGGGGGAGGTGCCACCCCACAGCCTGATGGGGGGCGGCGGCTTTGACGGGGAGACCCGGGACCTGCGGCAGATCACCGTGGACTTTGTGGACGAGGATGTGCCCGGCAGCCTGACCCTGACCATGCAGGTGCAGGGGCAGGCCGACCGCTGGGGCGCAGGGGAGGACGGTGCACCGGCCACCCGGCCCGCCAGCCCTTTCATCGACCCGGAGGGGGAGGACAAAGTAGAGTACGCGGCCGAATTCGTCTTTGAGCTGCGGTTCGACCCGATGTTTACGGCACAGGGCCGGGCCGTGGTGCTGAACACCCCGGTCGACTTGGGCCTTGCACAGATGACGGTGGTGGGCGCGGAGGTGTATCCGAGCCACTTCCGGCTGGAGCTGACCCAGCCCGCCGACAGCCCTGCGTGGGTGAAGTCGCTGGATTTCACCATCCGCGACCGCTGGGGCCGCACCTATGAGGCCATCTCCAACGGCATCAGCGCCACCGGCAGCGACGAGGGGGACTACATGGCCAGCCACCGGCTGGAGAGCCCCTGGTTCAGCGGCAGCGGCGAGCTGACCGTGACCATCACCGGCGCCACCCTGCAGACCGACGGAGCCCGGGTAAAGCTGACCCTGGACACCGAGAACCCTACAGCCGAGGGGCTGCCGGAGGGCTGCCGCCTTGTGGCCTGCCGGAAGTACGCCGAAGGCTGGGAGGTGGTGTTCGAGGGCACCTACGCCCCGGGCAGCCAAACGGTGGAGCAGCTGTTCTACAGCCACTTCTGGGACGAGGACGGGGTAGAGCACTCCATCAACAGCTGGGGCAGCAGCAACGTCAGCGACCGGGAGGGCGCACCCGAGGACACCTACGGAGTGAACCTGTATCTGCGGGATGTGCCCGGCACGGCGGTATACCTGGAGCCGTGCCATACCCACCGGGTGGTGCTGGATGTCCCGGCGGTGATCACAGTGCCGGCGGGCTAAAACGATCAGTATACGAAAGGGCAGGTCACATCGGGTGGCCTGCCCTTTTTGTGTAGTGGATCCATGAATATACAGATAGTATAACGGGGGCAGGCGTTCGTTCTGCCTACTGGAAAGGTGGGTGAAACGGGGCGATGCAGCGCCATTTTTTTTGAGCACAAAAAGGCGGTGGATCTTTGTGCGGCCAAAGCTCTCCCCGGAGCGGGAGGTCTTTGCCTTTTCATCTGAATGCAGACGATTTTGGGGCATCTGTACAGCGGGAAGCGGGGCGAGCGGGGCCGGGAAGAGGATAAATTTCGCAGGATTCGCATCGCATTTCTCAGAATCGGGCCGAAGCCCTTGAAATTCCCGGGGAAGAGGTATACACTTATTACCAACAGGTGCTTTTGTAAGAAGCGTGATTTATACAATTTGCATAAAATCGGGCGTGCGAGGGGCTGTCCTGTTTCGTCGGGTGATTTTTTGCGACACATCGAAGCCGGGAGGAGACCCCATGACCAAAAAGGAACTGAAACGCCTGAGCCGCAGCGATCTGCTGGAGCTGCTGCTGGAGCAGACCCGCCGCTGCGAGGCGCTGGAGGCCGAACTGGAACAGGCCCGCGCCGCGCTGAATGAGCGGACCCTGCGGATGCAGAACGCCGGTGACCTGGCCCATGCAGTGCTGGAGGTGAACGGCGTGATGGAGGCCGCCCAGGCCGCCGCCCGGCAGTATCTGGACAGTGCCGCCGCCCTGGAGGCCGATGCCCGTGCCCGCAGCCAGCGGATGCAGCAGCTTCAGGCCGAGACCGAAGCCGCCTGTGAGCGTCTGCGCGCCGAGACCCGCAGCGCCTGCGAGGTGCAGCGGGCCCAGGCCGAAGCCGAGGCCAAGCGCATCTGCGAGAATCTGATCCGCAACGCCATGATCCGGGCGCAGAACATGACCCGCCGGCCCGGCGAGGGCTGATCCGCACGCTGACCCCGGGCGCTGCCCGCCGCGGCAGGCCCCTATTATAAAAAGGTAGACCCCATGAAATTCGACCAAATGCCCACCTCTGCCCAGGTGGAACAGGAGCTGCAGCGGGAGCGATACAAGCTGCGCTACCGCCGCACCCTGAAAAGCACCATCTTTACCCTGCTGACCGCTGCGGCCGCGGCGGTGCTGGTGGCCACCCTGTGGCTGCCGGTGCTGCAGATCTACGGCTCCTCCATGTCGCCCACCCTCAGTGAAGGCGAGATCGTCCTTTCCTGGAAATCCGCCGACTTCGAACAGGGAGACATCGTGGCTTTCTACTACGGCAACAGCCTGCTCATCAAGCGGTACATCGCCGGGCCCGGCTCCTGGATCGACATTCAGGAGGACGGCACCGTGCTGGTGGACGGCGAGGTGCTGGATGAGCCCTACCTCACCGAGAAAGCCTTCGGCAGCTGTGACATCGAGCTGCCTTACCAGGTGCCCGAGGGGCGCTATTTCCTGCTGGGCGATCACCGCGCCACCTCGGTGGATTCCCGCCACACGGCGGTGGGCTGCATCGCCAAAGAGCAGATCGTCGGAAAAGTCATGTACCGGGTGTGGCCGCTGTCGGCCTTCGGTACCGTTCAATAAAAGTCCATCCCTCAGTGGAAAGGAGTTGCCCATGAAAAACGGTTTGCTGCAGACTGCAACAAAACTGGATCAGGAGCGCAAGCACCGCAGCGGCTGGGGCCGCTTTGTGCGGGTGCTGGCGGGCGGCGTTGCCTTCTGCACCACATATGCGCTTATTCTGCCGGCCATCACCATGAACCGGCAGCCTGCGTGCGGCCTGGAAGAGCACGCCCATATTGAGAGCTGCTATGTGCAGCAGGCGGTCACTGCGCTGCAGTGCGCCCCCGGTGAAGGGGTGCTGCACAGCCACGGTGCGCTGTGCCTGGCGGAGGACGGCAGTGTGGTCTGCACCCTGCCCGAACTGGCGGAGCATCAGCACACCGTGGCCTGCTATGCGCCGGTGCTGGCCTGCGGCCTGGAGGAAGCGGAGCCCCATGCCCACAGCGAGAGCTGCTGGCAGGTGAACACCGTTCCCTGCGCGCTGCCGGAGGACGATACGCACACCCACTCGGAGGCCTGTGCGGTCACCGAGACGGCGCTGATCTGCGGCCTTGAGGAGACCGAGGGCCATGCCCACGGCGACGGCTGCTGGCAGCCCGGCACGGAGCCGGCGTGCGGCCTGCCTGAGGTGGCGGCCCACACCCACACCGAGACCTGCCTGGATGAGGCCGGCGCAGTGGTGTGCGGCCTGGCTGAGGTCGTCGCCCATGAGCACACCGAGGCCTGCCTGGGCGAGACCGGGGAGACGGTGCCGGTGCTGGCCTGCACCCTGCCCGAGCATACCCATACCGACGATTGCTACCAGCAGGAGGCTCCCACCCCGGAACCCACGGCGGAACCCACTCCGGCCCCGGTCGAATACCTGTGCGGCCTGGAGGAGCACGCCCACGGTGCGGAGTGCCACGATGCGGCCGGCGCACTGATCTGCTCCGCCGCAGAGCACACCCACGACGAGACCTGTTCCGCTCCCTCCCCGGCCCAGCCTGAGTATCTGTGCGGCCTGGAGGAGC
>JAFUQL010000063.1 GCA_017472375.1 Oscillospiraceae bacterium
AACACCGGCTGCGGGTTCCTGGATCACATGCTGGAGCTGTTCTGCCGCCACGGCAGCTTTGATCTGACCGTGGAGTGCCACGGCGACACCCAGGTGGACGACCACCACACGGTGGAGGACGTGGGCATCGTGCTGGGCAAGGCCTTCGCCCAAGCGCTGGGGGAGATGCGGGGCATTACCCGCTACGGCAGCTTCATCCTGCCTATGGACGAGGTGCTGATGATCTGCGCCGTGGATCTGAGCGGCCGCGCCCATCTGGGCTGGCAGGTGGAGATCCCCACCGAAAAGGTGGGCACCTTCGACACCCAGCTTGGCAAGGAGTTCTGGCTGGCCTTTGTGCGCAGCTGCCCGGGCGCGGTGCATCTGAAGCAGCTGGCGGGGGAGAACAGCCACCACATCCTCGAGGCCGTGTTCAAGGGCATGGGCCGCGCTCTGCGGCAGGCCGTGGCTATCGAGCCGGGGCGCGAGAACGAGATCCCCAGCACCAAGGGGCTGCTGGTCTGAGTTTTTGAACGATACAGCAAAGGGGAAAGGCGTGACCCTTTACAGGAACACGCCGCCCGCATCCAACCAACCGGGGACGGACGAACGCCGCCCGGAACACAGAGGGAACGACCTATGATCGCCATCATCGATTACGGGGTGGGCAACCTGTTCAGCCTGTCCTCCAGCCTGAACTATCTGGGGCTGGAAAACAAGATCACCCGCGACCCGGCCCAGCTGGAAGCCGCCGATCGCATCATCCTGCCCGGAGTGGGAGCCTTCGGGGATGCCATGACCAAGCTGGTGGAGACCGGCCTTGTGCCGGTGGTGAAGCAGCAGGCGGAGAAGAAGCCCCTGCTGGGCATCTGCCTGGGGATGCAGCTGCTGTTCGACCGCAGCTTTGAGTACGGCGAACACCCGGGGCTGGGGCTCATCCCCGGCGAGGTCTGCCCGCTGGAACCCGACCTGCGGGACAAGACCCTGAAGGTGCCCCACATCGGCTGGAATGCCCTGCACATCCTGCGGGACGACCCGATTTTCAAATATGTGAGCGAGGGCGAGTGCGTCTATTACGTCCACAGCTACTACGCCAAGGGGTGCACCGAGAGCACCCTCGCCACCAGCGAATACGAGCTGGATGTGACCGGCATGGTGCGCCGGGGCAAGGTGTACGGCGCGCAGTTCCACCCGGAAAAGAGCGGCGACACCGGCCTGCGCCTGCTGAAGGCCTTTGGCGAACTGGAATAAATCGACAGAAGGGAACATACGCTATATGGAACTTTTTCCTGCGATCGACCTGCGGGGTGGGCAGGTGGTGCGCCTGTACCAGGGCGACTACGACCAGATGACCGTCTATTCCGCCGACCCCTGCGCCATCGCCCGGCAGTTTATGGAGGCGGGGGCGCGCAACCTGCACGTGGTGGATCTGGACGGCGCCAAGGATGGAACCATGGCCAACTTTGACACCATCGCCGCGCTGGCAAAACAGGGCGGCCTGTACATCGAGGTGGGCGGCGGCATCCGCACCGAGGAGCGCATCCGTCAGTATCTGGATCTGGGTGTGGGGCGGTGCATTCTGGGCACCGTTGCCGTAAAGAACTTTGACTTTACCGAGCGAATGGCCGCCAAATATGGCGACCGCATCTGCGTGGGCGTGGATGCCCGGGACGGCTATGTGGCGGTGAACGGCTGGAAGGAGCTGTCCGCCGAGCGCGGGGTGGACTTCTGCCGCCGCCTGTACGCCGCCGGGGTTGGGTCGGTGATCTACACCGACATCAGCCGTGACGGGGCCGAGCAGGGCACCAATCTGGAGCTGTACCGGGAGCTGGCCGGTATCGAGGGCCTGCGGGTCACCGCCAGCGGCGGCATTAGCTTTGAGGAGGAACTGACCACCCTGAAGGGCATCGGCACCTGGGGCGCGATCCTGGGCAAGGCGCTGTACACCGGCAAGCTGGATCTGCGTCGGGCGGTGGCGCTGGCGCAGGGGTGAGGGGCGGACTTTGCGCGGCGGTGCTGCTTGCTGCTTTTACGGTGGCGTTACAGTGGACACAAGGCCAATACCACCGGGGCAACGCAAAGCCGGAAGGATCGCCCCTTCGCGGTGACCTTATAAAGAAACTGCGTAAAGCAAACACACGCATCTGTCTCCAAAAACTGTAAAATCAACCCGAAATTATACAAATCGTAAATGCGCGAAGGGATGGGAAAACCGACATGATCACCAAACGAATCATCCCCTGTCTGGACGTGAAGAACGGGCGGGTGGTCAAGGGCACCAACTTCGAGGGTCTGCGGGACATGGCCGACCCGGTGGAGATGGCCCGCTACTACAACACCGCCGGTGCCGACGAGCTGGTGTTCTACGACATCACCGCCAGCGCCGAGGGTCGCGGGCTGTTCACCGACATCCTGCGGCAGGTGGCCGCCGAGATCTTCATCCCCCTGACTGTGGGCGGCGGCATCAACACGCTGGACGACTTCGACCGGGTGCTGAAGTGCGGCGCCGACAAGGTCAGCGTCAACTCCGGGGCCATCGCGGACCCCGGCATCATCGGTGCGGCGGCCAAAAAGTACGGAGACCAGTGCGTAGTGCTGTCCATGGATGTGAAGCGGGTGGACGGACAATTTCGGGTCTTTGCCAAAGGGGGGCGGGAAGACACCGGTCTCGACGCCATGGAGTGGGCGGTCAAAGGCGTGGCCGACGGCGCGGGGGAGATCGTACTCAACTCCATCGACACCGACGGCGTGAAGCAGGGCTTTGACCTGGAGATGCTGGACGCCCTGGCGGCACGGGTCAGCGTGCCCATCATCGCCAGCGGCGGCGCGGGGAATATGGAGCATTTTGCGGAGCTTTTTACCCACCCTGGCATCGACGCGGGTCTGGCGGCCTCCATTTTCCACACCAGACAGGTGGATATCAAGGATTTGAAGCGCTTTCTCCGCAGCAAAGGCGTGGAGATGCGCGTTTAAGGAGCGAGTAACATGGAACTGAAATTTGACGAAAAGGGTTTGATTCCCGCTATCGTGCAGGACCACTACACCAAGGAAGTTCTGACCCTGGCTTATATGAACGCCGAGAGCCTTGCCATCACCATCGACGAGCGGCGTACCTGTTTCTGGAGCCGCAGCCGTCAGGAGCTGTGGCGCAAGGGGGATACTTCCGGCG
>JAFUQL010000064.1 GCA_017472375.1 Oscillospiraceae bacterium
AACTGGAATGCATCATCCTGCCCATCACCGAGGCGGAAAAGGTCCCGGAGGCCCTGCGCGGCAGGGTCATTCTGGAGCTGCCCCGGGTGATGTTCGGCGGGCTGGAGGAGCAGACCCGCGCCCGGATGCTGGCGGTCAAGGACGCCGGCTTTATGGGGGTGGAGGGCTCCAACATCGCCCATGTGCGGCTGGCGAAGGAGTGCGGATTGCCCCTGTTCGGCGGCTTCGGCTGGAACGTGACCAACCACGTCTCGGCGGCGCAGTATGCGGAGCTGGGGGCGCAGAGCGTCACCCTCCTGCCCGAGGTGCTGGCCGAGGACATGGCTTTCATCGCCCCGGGCGTGCCCACCGGTGCGCTGGTGTACGGGCATATGCCCCTGATGGTCACCCGCGCCTGCCCCCTGCACAACCGCCACACCTGCCAGAGCTGCCCCCGGCGGGGCACCCTCACCGATCGCAAGGGCAGAGTGTTTCAGGTGCGGTGCGGCCACGGGGTGCGCACCATTTACAACCCGGTGCCCATCTACATGGGGGACAAGCCTGGCGCCCTGCCGGTGGACTTCGGCGTGGCCTACTTCACGGTGGAGGACCCCCGCCGGGCCCAGAAGGTACTGGAGCTGCTGGAGGTGCGCGCGCCCTTTGACGGCGAGTTCACCCGCGGCCTGTACTTTAAGGGCACCCAGTGACCGGAGGAGCGACCGGAATGGAACATACGACCGAACACAAGCTGAGCGTGCTGGCCCGGGTGGCCCGCACTCTGAACGAACACGAGCTGAGCTGGGCCCTGGCCTCCTCGGTGGTGCTGTACTTCAACGGCGTCGCAGAGGAGTTCCACGATCTGGACATCATGGTGGATGAGGCGCACTTTGATGCGGCAGCGGAGGCGCTGGCCGCATTGGGCGAGCAGCATCAGCCGGTGCTTCTGCCGGATAAGTATGCCACAAAGCGCTTCACCAAATTCACGGTGGACGGGGTGGAGATCGACCTGATGGGCGGCTTTGCCATCGTGCGGGGCGGGGCGGTGTATCATTTCCCCATGACCCCGGACACGGTGGAACGCACCGTGCAGGTGCAGGGGCAGGCCGTGCCCCTGCAGTGGCTGGAGCTGTGGCGGCGCTGCTACGAATTGATGGGCCGTGCTGCCCGGGTGGAGAGCATCGACCGCTTTCTGGAAGAACGGAGGGGACACAGTTGAATCCCACGGTACATTTTAAATTGCTGCATCCGGCGGCCAAGGCCCCGGTGTACGCCACCCCCGGCGCCGCCGCGGCCGACCTGCACGCGGTGCTGGACGAGCCGCTGACCCTGGAACCCGGCGGGCGGGCCATGGTGCCCACCGGCATTGCCATCCAGCTTCCCGGTGCGCAGTGGGTGGCGCTGGTGTGTGCCCGCAGCGGCCTTGCGGTGAAGCACGGGCTGACCCTGTCCAACGGCATCGGGGTCATCGACTCGGACTACCGGGGCGAGATCAAGGTGGGTCTGGTGAATCTGGGCCATGCGGCCTACACCCTGCAGCCCGGCGAGCGGCTGGCGCAGCTGATGGTGATGCCGGTGGCGCAGGCGGCCTTTGTGCAGGCCGAAACGCTGGATGAGACCGACCGGGGCGCGGGGGGCTTCGGCTCCACCGGGCGGTGAGGACACAAAAAAACAGAACTGCCCGGAAAAAGTTTGAAATATCCCGCGCACCAGATTCGTATGATAACACAGGAGGGCCGTGCCGCCGCTTGCGGTGCGGCCCTCTTACAGAGAAAGGATATACCGCCATGGATCTGATCCTTGCATCGGCCAGCCCCCGCCGCCGGGAGCTGATGGGGCTCATTGCCCCGGATTTCATCGTGGAGACCAGCGATGTGGACGAGAGCGGCATCACCGCCGCGACCCCGGCGCTGCTGGCGCAGGAGCTGGCCACGGCCAAGTGCCGCGCCGTGGCGGCGCACCACCCCCAGGCTGTGGTCATCGGCTGTGACACGGTGGTGGAGTGCGCCGGCGAGGTGTTCGGCAAGCCCCGCGACCGGGATGACCTGCTGCGGATGCTGCGGGCGCTCTCCGGGCGGGAGCACTGGGTGCACACCGGTGTGTGCATCGCCCATCCCGGCGGGCAGCACGCCTTTGCCGCCACCACCGGGGTGCGCTTTTACCCCATCCCTGAGGACTGGATGGAGCGGTATGCCGCCACCGACGAGCCCTGGGACAAGGCGGGCGGCTATGCCATTCAGGGCGCTGCAGCCCTGTGGTGCGAGGGGCTGAACGGCTGCTATTACAACGTGATGGGCCTGCCGGTGAGCCGACTTGCACAGGAACTGGCACAAATCATGGAAAAATATTGAAGAAACTGAAAAATTCCCGCGCAGAGCGTTGAGAAACACAAAACTTGCGGTTATAATAAGACCGTGGAATTAGGCGAAGTGCTGCAGGGCGGCCCTTCGTTTGCACCGCTCGGCGAAAAAACCGCCGGAGCGCCATAGAGAGAGGATAACTGAGAAGGAGTTCAGAAAAATCATGAGTATGTTTGGCAAAGACATCGGCATCGACCTGGGTACCGCCAATACCCTGGTGTACCTGCGCGGCAAGGGCGTCATCATGCGCGAGCCCTCTGTGGTGGCCGTGGATACCAAGACCGACGACGTGCGCGGCGTGGGCGCGGAGGCGAAGGCCATGATCGGCCGTACCCCCGGCAACATCGTGGCGGTGCGCCCCCTGAAGGACGGCGTCATCGCGGACTACGACATCACCGCCAATATGCTGGCCCACTTCATCAAGCGTGTGTGCGGCAAGCACAAGTTCTTCGGCCCCCGTGTGGTCATCTGCATCCCCTCCGGTGTTACCGAGGTGGAGCGCCGTGCTGTGCGTGAGGCCAGCCTGCGCGCCGGCGCCCGCCAGGTCAGCCTGATCGAGGAGCCCATGGCCGCGGCCATCGGCGCCGGCCTGCCCATCAGCGAGCCCATCGGCAGCATAATCGTGGACATCGGCGGCGGCACCAGCGAGGTGGCCGTGATCTCCCTGGGCGGCATCGTGGCGGCCCGCAGCGTGCGCGTGGGCGGCGACGAGTTCGACCAGTCCATCATCGCTTACATCAAGCGCAAGTACAACCTGCTGATCGGTGAGCGCACCGCCGAGCAGATCAAGATCGAGATCGGTTCTGCCTATCCCCAGGCCGAGGAGACCAACATGGAGATCAAGGGCCGCAACCTGGTGGACGGCCTGCCCAAGAACATCACCATCGGCAGCGAGGAGATCCGCGAGGCCCTGGGCGAGAGCTTGGAGAAGGTGGTCGAGGCCGTGAAGGAGACCCTGGAGCAGACTCCCCCCGAGCTGGCCGCCGACATCATCGACCACGGCATCATGCTCAGCGGCGGCGGCGCTCTGCTGCGCGGCCTGGATACCCTGATCTCCAACGAGACCGGCATCGACGTGCATGTGGCCGAGACCCCGCTGGACTGCGTGGCCCTGGGCACCGGTGCTGTGCTGGATCACATCGACAAGCTGGGCGACGTGCTGGACTCCAACAGCAGCCACTTCTAAATGTATATCCGCGGGCGGCTTGAATCCGGCAGGGGACACCCCGGCCGGGCGGGCTGCCCGCTTTTTACAACACCCTGCGGAAGGGGGACCCGGATCAATGAAAGATTTTTATTCCACCGGCAAGTTCAAGGCGCTGCTGGCCCTTGCGGTGGTGCTGGCCGGCATGATGGCGTGGGCCGGCGCGAACAACCGGCTCACCGCCGCACCCCAGGAGCTGCTGGGCGCTGCGGTCGCGCCTTTTCAGAAGGTGAGCGCCCTGCTCAGTGAGGGCGTGGGCGGCATTGTGACCAAATACACCCAGATCGACGCCATCCTTGCCGAAAACGAGGAGCTCAAGCAGGAGAACTACGAGCTGCGGGAGAAGCTGGTGGATTACGACCGTTTGAAGGCTGAGAACGAGGCCTTCCGGGATCTGAACAACATCCGCGAGCAGAACCCCCAGTTTGAGTATGCCTCGGCCTTCGTCAGCGGCCGCGACCCGCTGGATCAGTTCGGTGGCTTCACGGTGGATGCGGGCAGCACCGACGGTGTGGAAAAGGGCGACGTGGTGGTGAGCGACAAGGGCTATCTGGTGGGCCTTGTGCTGGACACCGGCCTCACCTCCTCCAAGGTGCTGACCGTGCTCAGCCCCAGCCTGAATGCCGCGGGCGTGGTCAGCCGCACCCGGGACAACGGCATCCTCACCGGCGACAGCGCCTACAGCCCCGAAGGGCTGACCACCTTTACCAATCTGCCCCGGGACACGCTGGCCACGGTAGGCGATGAGATCATCACCACCGGCCTGGGCGAGGTGTTCCCGGCCAACATTCTGGTGGGCACCGTGCAGGAGCTGGTGCCCGAGGCCAGCGGCAAATCCACCGTGGCGGTGGTGCGCCCCGGCGAGGACATTATGACCCTGAAGCATGTGCAGATCATCATCGAGCGGTGAGCTGCCCATACTGTTTTACGAAAGGAGGCCGCAGGCCGTGGAATCAAGACGGAAGCGCAATCTGCAGCAGCTGGCCCGCTGGAGCCTGTACAGCCTGCTGCTGCTGGTATGCCTAGCGGCCCAGACCACCCCGGGCTTTCTGGCCATCGGGTCGGCCAAGCCGGTGTTCATTCTGCCGCTGTGCCTGGCAGTGGCGGTGCGCGAGGGCGAGTACCCCGGGGCATTTTTCGGCGCGGCAGCGGGCCTGATGTGGGACTTCACCTCCGGCCGGGTGGCCGGTCTGCTGGCGCTGTACCTGCTGGTCCTGTGCTTTGCCGCATCCATTCTGGTGCGGATGTATTTCCGGATCACCCGCCCCAATTTTGCCACCATCACCGGGCTGTGTGCCGCGCTGGTGCTCAGCGTGGACTTTCTGTTCTACGACCTGATGCGCAGTTATTCCGGTTCGCTGGGGCGGTACTTCACCGTGACCCTGCCCACGGCGGTGTTCACCGGCGCGGTGGCGCCTCTGCTGCTGATGGCGGTGGACCGCATCCGGGAAAAGACCACCCCGGAACCCACCCTGTGACCTGGGGCGGGACCCTTGAAAGGAGGCGCAGAACGCCTTGAACCGAAAACAGGAGAGCGGCAGCGGCCGGGTCTGGTTCCTGATCGCGGCCTCGCTGGTGGTAATGGCGGTGTTCCTGCTGCGGTTGGTGCAGCTGCAGATCATTCAGGGCGAGCAGCACCTGCAGGATGCCGACGACACCATCACCTATGAATTCAACATCACTGCCGCCCGCGGCGAGATCGTGGACTGCTACGGGCGCAGCCTGGCCACCAACGTGGCGGGCTACAATCTGGTCATCAACAACCTGATGCTGGGCGAGAACGACCTGAACGGCACCATCAAGAGCCTGGTGGAGATCCTGCAGACGGCGGGGGATGAGTGGAACGACGCCACCCCCATCAGCGCCCCGGATGAGAGCGGCCGCTACAGCTTCACCGCCTCCACCGACAGCGAACAGAACCGGCTGGCCGAGCTGAAGGAGACGCTGGGCCTGCAGCAGTACGCCACCGCCGATGAGGTGATGGCCCGGGTCGTCGAGGAGTACGAGCTGGAGGAGTACGACCCCGAGTGGCAGCGCATCCTGGGCGGCATCCGCTGCCAGATGAAGAGCGAGGACTTCTCCAACTACACCAACTTTACCCTGGCCACCGGCGTGAACGACCGCACCGTAGCCACCGTGAAGGAGCGCAGCCTGACGCTGGCCGGTGCGGAGATCGTGGAGACCTCCATGCGCAGCTACCCGGACGGCACCATCCTGCCCCACAGTCTGGGCATGGTGGGCAAGATCCTGCGGGAGCAGTGGGTGGCCGACGACTACGCCCTGCGCCGCAGCGGCTATGCTATGAACGATCTGATCGGCCGCGAGGGGCTGGAGCGGGAGTACGAGAGTCGCCTGCGCGGCCAGGACGGCACCCTGCAGGTGGTCAAGGACTCGGACGGCATCATCCAGTCCACCGAGGTGGTGGTGGAGCCCCAGCCCGGCGAGACCCTGATGCTCACCATCAACGCGGACTTCCAGAAAGAGGTGCAGGCCGCGCTGGAGAACCGCATCCTCACCCTGCAGCAGACCTACGCCCAGTACAACGGCCAGGAGGCCAACGCGGGCGCGGTGGTGGTGCTCGATCTGAAAAACAACGGAATTCTGGCAAAAGCCACCTACCCGACCTACGATCTGAACCTGTACAGCGCCACCTACAGCGAGCTGGCGGCGCAGGAACCCACCCCGCTGCTGGACCGGGCCTTCAATGGCCTGTACACCCCCGGCTCCACCTTTAAGCCGGCGGTGGCGGCGGCGGGCCTGCTGAACCGGATCATCACCCCGACCAGCCTTGTGAACTGCTCCAACCCCTATGTGTTCTACGACTACCGTCCCACCTGCCTGCAGTCGGGCCACCGGGGCAACATCAGCCTGACCGATGCGCTGCGGTACAGCTGCAACATCTATTTCTATGACACCGGCGCCAAGGTGGGCCTGAATGCCTACAACGAGATGGCCATGCGGCTGGGCCTCGCGGTCAAGACCGGCGTGGAGGTGGGCGAGAGCACCGGCTGGCTGACCACCGAGGAGGACTCCAACTATACCGGCGGTCTGATCCTGCAGGCGGCCATCGGCCAGGGCAACACCATGGTCACCCCGGTGCAGCTTGCCACCTATGCATCCACCATCGCCAACAAGGGCGTGCGCTACCGCACCCACATGGTGGCGGGCTTCCGTGACACCAACACCGGCGAGATCCTGGAAACGGTGCAGCCGGTGGTGGAGGAGGTCATTGAGGACGATGTGGGCGCCTTCGATGCCATCGAGGCGGGCATGGTGGCTGCGGCCAAGAACACCCGCGCCACCTCCAACTACCCCTATACCATCGCCATCAAGACGGGCAGCCCCCAGCGCGCTGAGACCTATGTGAGCGGCGGCACCCGCAAGAATTACAACAACGGCGTCATCATCGCCTACGGCCCGGTGGAGGACCCCCAGATCGCGGTGGG
>JAFUQL010000065.1 GCA_017472375.1 Oscillospiraceae bacterium
GCCGGTTGAAGCGGCCCATTTCCCCGTCGTGCCCCACCAGAACGTGCAGATCTCCGTCCACCACGCCCGCCGAGCGGATGCTCAGCCAGGGCGCCAGGTCGGGCACATGGTCGGTCACCGCCTTCAAAAAGGGCATCCGCCCGTTCTCGATGGCGTTGGACAGTGCATCGCCGCCCATGGCCAGCCAGCCGTCGGTGCCGGTGCTGCCCTCCAGGGCGGGTTCGGGGTTCATCCGGGCGATGTCCGCCACCGTCAGCCCGGTGGAGGTCATTTTGGTGTCCTCATAGCCGCTGAGCAGACCGCCGGCAGTCAGCTTCACCTTGCGGCCGCCCCAGTCCGCGCCGGGGTCGTCGCTCTCCAGCCGCAGGGTGGCGGTCTGGGTGCCGGCATCGTAGTCCACCAGCTGGCCGAAAGCCATGCCCGGCCCCTGCCCGGCGGCCTTCAGTCGGTAGTCCACCAGGGCCGTGCTCTCGTCCACCCGGCCCTCGCCGAGGGTGTCCTGCAGGGTCAGGTAGACCACCGCGCGGCCGCCCTCGCTGGCGGCGGCCAGCACCTCCATGCGCACGCCCGCGGCCTCGTCGCTCACGTTCACCGGCTGGAGCTGCTCCACCGCGTACTCGCCCAGGCCCGCAAGCTGCGCCCGCAGGTCCGGGGCAGCCGCCACACCCAGGCTCATGGCCGCGGCGAGGGCAAAGGCCGCCGCCAGCGCCGCTGCCCTGCGCAGAGGTCTGCGGGGCGCAGCAAGGGTGAGCTGCGGCCTGCATTGCGCCAATATGTTCTTTTTTTGTTCTTCGGTCAGGTGCGCATCCGCCCAGTGGCCGTCCATGGCCTCACGGATGCTCTGCTCGGTGATCTTCATCCCGGTCGTTCCCTCCCAGCATTCCATGCAGCATCTGCCGCGCGCGGCGCAGCCGGATGCTGATGGTCGATTGCGGCGTGTGCAGGATCTCCGCGATCTCACCCACGCGCAGCCCCTCATAGTAGTGGAGAAGAACGACCTGCCGGTACTTCGGCTTCAGCGCCTGCACCGCCTGGTACAGCTCCTCCGCCTCGTCGGCGGGGGCGGGCTGGGGCGCGGGCAGGTCCGGAAGCTGCTCCACCGTGGTGACGTGGCGCTTCCAGGCGCTGCGCAGATAATCCTTGCAGGTGTTGATGGCCACCCGTGTGACCCAGTTCCGCTCGGCCTGGGGCACATCGAAGGCGCGGGGCGCGCGGTAGATCTTCACGAAGGTGTCCTGCACCGCATCCTGTGCCAGGTGCTCGTCGTTCAGGTACATGCAGCACAGGCGCAGCAGCCGGTCGCCGTACAGCTCCATCAGCCGCTCCATATCCTGCGTGGTGCGCACCGCCACAGGCATACGCGTTCTCCCCCTCTCCTCCAATGATGCGGGACCGGGCCGGTCCTCTGCCCATTGTACTATACGGGGTGTTTCAAAACAATGAACGCTGCGACTTTTGAAAATATTTCATTTTTTCTTAAGAATCTTAACAAATCCGGCAATTTGGCCCGTTTGGGCAAATTTCACGCACGAAGCTGCAAAACATGGCGGTCATTTTTCCGTCTCATCGTCGGTTTACAGTGCTAAAATTCCTTGGCGGCACGGCGGGCCCGCAGGCGGCGCTCGGTGCCGGTGCGCAGCAGCGCGTAGGCCACCGAGCACACCGGGATCATCACCAGCATCCCCGCCGCGCCCATCAGCCGCCCGCCCAGGGTCACTGCGGCCAGCACCCAGATGGCCGGCAGCCCCACCGAGCTGCCCACCACCCGGGGATAGATGAGGCTGCCCTCCAGCTGCTGCAGGCACAGAAACAGCACCACGAACCACCCGGCCTGGGCCGGGTCATCCACCAGGATCAGCGCGGTGCCCAGCGCACAGCCCAAAAACGAGCCGAACACCGGGATGAGCGC
>JAFUQL010000066.1 GCA_017472375.1 Oscillospiraceae bacterium
CGCCCGCTGAACGCCGTGCCGGAGGAGTTCCTGTCCATCCCCGGGGTGCGCTACGCCCTCACCAGCAACGGCGCGCGGGTGATCGACCTGACCACCGGTGAGTCAGTGGTGGAGCTGCTGGTGGACAGGGACCTGGCCCTCACCGCCCTGCGGGAGCTGAGCCGCTTTGACGGCTCGATGGATGTGTTCTGGCGGGGCAAGGCCTATGCCGAGCCGAAGAACATCCGGCTGGCCGCCGACCGCACCGTGCCCGAGCTGCGCCGCTACATCTTTGACAGCCGGGTGGCGGTGGACGATCTGCCCGCCTGGCTGGCGCAGCAGGACCAGGGCCCGGAAAAGATCACCATGTTCTTTGCCGACCCCGCCGAGCGGGAGCGCTGCCGCATCGCCGCCGAGGCGCTGGGGCTGACGGTCAGCAGCAGCCTGCCCGCCAACCTGGAGATGAATGGCCCCGGCGTGGACAAGGGCCGCGGACTGCTGGCGCTGGCCGGGGTGCTGGGCTTCGGGCCGGAGCAGGTGATGGCCTGCGGCGACTCGGGCAACGACACCGCCATGCTGCTGGCCGCTGGGCTGGGAGTGGCCATGGCCAACTCCACCCCGGACATTCTGGCCGTCGCCGATGCGGTGACCGGCTCCAACAACGAGAGCGGCGTGGCGCAGGCCATCGAAAAATATGTATTAAATTGCCAATAATATACAAATAGTAAAAGGAGCGATCGCTATGTTCGTCGAGCACAACAAGATGGAAGAAAAGGCCCTGCCCAATTTCAAGGGCGGCGAGAAGGAGTTCAACGTGCGGATGTTTGACGACGGCGCCTGCAAGATCATGCAGGGCCGTCTGCAGCCGGGCGCGTCCATCGGCCTGCACACCCATGAGGGCAACAGCGAGGTCATCTACATTCTGGAGGGCACCGGCACGGTGCTGGACGACGGCGTGTACCATCCCGTGGCCGCCGGCGACTGCCTGTACTGCCCCGAAGGCCACAGCCACAGCCTGATCAACAGCAGCGAAGCCGACCTGCGCTTCTTCGCCGTGGTGGCGGAGCATCACCTGTAAGGGAGGGCACGCCATGCAGTTCATCGGCTACCCGCCCTGCTCCACCTGCAAAAAGGCCGCCAGGTGGCTGGCCGACCATGGGCACACGCTGCCCATGCGGGACATCAAGGCCCAGCCGCCCACCCGCGCCGAGCTGGAGGCGTGGACGGCTGCGTCTGGCCTGCCTCTGAAAAAGTGGTTCAACACCAGCGGCCAGCTCTACCGCAGCATGGAGCTGAAGGACCGCCTGCCCGCCCTGACCGACGCCGAGCAGCTCGACCTGCTGGCCGGGGATGGGATGCTGGTCAAGCGGCCCATTCTGGTGCTGGAGGATGGCCGCGTGCTGGTGGGCTTCAAGGAAGCCGACTGGCATGCCGCGCTGGGCTGAGCATACGACCAAAACACCCCTGCCGCCGGCAGGGGTGTTTGTTTTGTGAAAAACGACATCCAATTTTAACAGATTGGCAACTTTCTTCGTATTGAAACAAAATGCGGCGCTCCGTATAATAAAATCAGGATACTTTAACATGGGGCAGTGGGTGTCTCCCGCCGCCCGGAAACGTGAGGTAGCAACGTGGAACAGTTCGTGACCTTTGAAGGGGTCTGCAAATACTATCAGATGGGCGAGAACCGCATCGCCGCCGCCGATCACATGACCTTCGGCATCGACAAGGGCGAGTTCTGCATCATCGTCGGCCCCTCGGGCGCCGGCAAGACCACCCTGCTGAACATGCTGGGCGGCATGGACACCTGCGACGAGGGCCGCATCCTGCTGGATGGCCAGACGGTGAGTGAGTTCAACACCAAACAGCTCACCCACTACCGCCGGGAGGACGTGGGCTTCGTGTTCCAGTTCTACAACCTGGTGCAGAACCTGACCGCGCTGGAAAACGTGGAGCTGGCCAGTGAGATCTGCCCCGACCATCAGGACGCCGCCGCCGTGCTGCATCAGGTGGGTCTGGGGCACCGGCTGAACAACTTCCCGGCGCAGCTCTCGGGCGGCGAGCAGCAGCGCGTGGCCATCGCCCGCGCCCTGGCAAAGAACCCCAAGATCCTGCTGTGCGACGAGCCCACCGGCGCGCTGGACTACCAGACCGGCAAGGCTGTGCTGGCGCTGCTGCAGGACACCTGCCGCACCACCGGCCGCACGGTGATCGTTATCACCCACAATCTGGCCATCGCCCCCATGGCCGACCGGATCATCCGGGTGAAGAGCGGCCGCATCCAGAGCAACGAGGTCAACCCCAGCCCCACGCCTGTGGAGCAGATCGAATGGTGAGCCAATGAAGGGTACATATTGGAAAAACATAACCCGGGAACTGGCGGCGAACCGCAGCCGGATGCTGGCCCTTGCGGCCATCGTCATGCTGGGTGCGGCCATGCTCACCGGTCTGCTGGGCATCGCGCCGGATATGCGCTACAGCGCCGACCGCTACTGGGACGAGGAGCGGCTGATGGACCTGCGGGTGGTCTCCACGCTGGGACTCACCGACAGGGACATCGAGCTCATCGCCGCCGAGGAGGGCGTGGCCGGCGCCATGCCCATCCGCAGCGTGGACTGCCTTGCCCTCAATGAGGACGGGGACAGTCTGGTCATCCGCGCCCAGTCTCTGCCCGCCGACCTGAGCGGGAGCAACGGGGATTATCTGAACCGGCTGACCCTCAAGGACGGCCGCCTGCCCGAGCAGCCCGGCGAGTGCGCGGTGCTGACCATGGGCATCGCGGACAACGTGCGGGTGGGGGATGTGATCGCGCTGGACGAGGCCAACGGCGAGGACGACGACGCCCTCACCGAGCAGGAGTTCACGGTGGTGGGCCTGGTGAGCAGCCCCACCAACTTCTCCATCGACGACGAGAGCAGCACCGCCGGCGACGGCAAGCTGGACGCCATCCTGTATATGCCCGCCGAGGCCTTTGACATGGAGGTCTGGACCGGCATCTACCTGACCGTGGAGGGCGCCGCCGAGGAGGACGCCTTCGGGGACGGATACGACGGGAAGATCGACCCGGTGACGGAGCGGCTGGAGGCGCTGGGCGAGGTGCGCAGCGACCTGCGCCGCGAGGAGGTCGTCGCCGATGCGCAGGCCGAGCTGGACGAGGCCCGCGCGGAATACGAAGAGGAAAAGGCCAAGGCAGAGGAGCAGATCGCCGAGGCCGAAGCGGAACTGGCCGACGCCCTTGCAAAGCTGGAGGACGGCGAGAAGCAGCTTGCCGACGGCGAGAAGCAGTGGCAGGACGGTGTGGACGAGCTGGCCGCCCAGCAGGCGGCTCTGCCTGCCATGCTGGCTGAACAGCGGGAGAAGCTGGCCGAGGGCCGCCGCCAGGTGGCCGAGGGCGAGGTGGCTCTGGAGCAGGCCAAAGCCCAGCTGGAGGAAGCCGAGGAACAGTATTCGCAGGTGGCGGATGCGCAGGAGCAGCTTGAGACCGCCGAGACCGAACTGGCCATCGCCGAAGCGGCGCTGGCCGCTGCGGAGCAGGCTCTGCCCGCCCTGCAGCACACGGTGCAGACCACACAGACCGCCCTGGCCCAGGCCGAGGAGCGGCAGGCGGAGGCGGAGGCGCAGCTTGCCGAAGCACAGACCGCCTACGACACCGCGCTGGCCGGGATGCCCCCGGAGGAGGAGCGCACCGCAGCCCAGAAGGCGGAACTGGCCATGCTGCAATTGCAGGTCGTCACCCGCCAGAGCGCGGTGGACATCGCCCGCAGTGCCGCTGACAGCGCCCGGCAGGTGGCCGAGGAGAGCCAGGCCCTGCTGACCGGCACCGAAGCGGAACTGGCCGCTGCCAAGGCCGAGACCGAGGCGGGCCGTGTTCAGCTGGAGGCTGCCAAAAAGCAGCTGGAGAGCATGGGCGATCTGGCGGACGCCCCGGCGCAGTTTGAGGCCGCCAAAAAGCAGCTTGCCGAGAAAGAGGCGGAACTGGCCGCCGCCAAGGCGCAGGTGCAGGAGGGCGAGTTTGCCCTGCAGATGGCCCCGGTGGAGGCGCAGCTCCAGTTTGAGCTGGCGCAGGACCAGCTGGACGCAGCCCGCGCGCAGCTGGACGAGAGCCGCACCGAGCTGGATGCGGGCTGGGACGAGTACAACGAGGGCATGGATACCTTCCAAAAAGAGAAAGCCGACGCCGAGCAGCAGCTTCTGGATGCAGAGGACAAACTGCTGGATGCCCAGCTGGAGATCGACAAGATCGAGGACTGCGAGTGGTATGTGCTGGGGCGCGACACGGTGGTGCCCTGTGTGACCTTTGAGAGCAACGCCGAAAAGCTGGAGGCGGTGGCCCGGGTGTTCCCGGTGTTCTTCTATCTGGTGGCCGCGCTGGTGGCGCTGACCACCATGACCCGCATGGTGGACGAGAACCGCACCCAGATCGGCACGCTGAAAGCGCTGGGCTACGGCGAAGGCGCCATCACCTTCAAGTATCTGCTGTACGCCCTGCTGGCCAGCCTGGCCGGCGGTGCGCTGGGCGTGGTGCTGGGCACACAGGCCCTGCCCCGGGTGCTGTGGTTCGCCTACTCCATCATGTACCGGCTGCCCAGGTTCTACGCACTGGTGGATCCGGTGCTGACCATCGTCAGCCTTGCGGCGGGCGCACTGGCCACCGGCGTGGCCACCGCCAGCGCCTGCACCGCCACCCTCAGCGAGCGGCCTGCCCGCCTGCTGATGCCCAAGGCGCCCCCGGCGGGCAAGCGCATCCTGCTGGAGCACATCACCCCCATCTGGCGGCGGATGAAATTCACCCACAAGGTCACCGCCCGCAACCTGTTCCGCTATAAAAAGCGCATGATCATGACGGTCACCGGCATCGCGGGCTGCACCGCCCTGCTGCTGGTGGGCTTCGGCCTGCAGGATTCCATCATGGACCTGGTGAACACCCAGTACAGCGAACTGTGGCACTACGATGTGACCATCGGCATCGACCGGGAGGACGCCCTCACCAGCCGCCGCGGCGCGGGGCCCATCCTGCAGGACGGCGAGCGGATCGAGAGCTGGATGGAGATCCACGCCAAGACGGTGGACATCACCGGCCCGGACGGCCTCACCAAGACGGTGGACCTGACCGTACCCAAGCAGGCGCGGGGCTTTGAGGATTTCGTCACCCTGCGGGAGCCGGACTCCGGCCGGGAACTGTCCTTTGACGGGCGCAGCGCGGTGCTCACCGCCAAGACCGCCGAGGAACTGGGCGTACAGGCGGGGGACACCGTCACCGCCGAGATCGAGGGCAAGCGGGTGACCGTGACCCTCACCGGCATTGCTGAGAACTATCTGGGCGTGGGCCTGTACCTGGGCGACGATCTGTACGCCGACGCGGTGGGCGAGGAGGCCGACTGGAATACGGTGTACGCCGTGGCCGCCGAGGACGCGGACTTTGACGCGCTGGCCGTGGACCTGCTGGATGCGGACTATGTGAACAGCGTGATGTTCTCCCGCGATACCGCCAAGATCTTTGACGAGACCATCAAGAACATCAACTCGGTGGTGGTGGTCATCATCCTGTGCGCGGGCATGCTGGCCTTTGTGGTGCTGTACAACCTGATCAGCATCAACATCGGCGAGCGCAAAAAGGAGCTGGCCACCATCAAGGTGCTGGGCTTCTACGAGAACGAGGTGGGCATGTACATCTTCCGCGAGATCTTCCTGCTGGCGCTGATGGGCGGCGCAGCCGGCCTTGTGCTGGGCGTGCCCCTGCATCAGTTCGTCATCCGCGCTGTGGAGGTGGACGGCATGATGTTCGTGCGCCATGTGGCCCCCACCAGCTACCTGTTCAGCATGGTACTGACCATGGTGTTCACGGTCATCGTCTGCCTGTGGACCCGCCGCAGTCTGCGCACCATCGACATGGTGGAGAGCCTGAAGGCCCCCGAATAAACAAAAAAGCATCCCCGCACCGGGCCGGTGCGGGGATGCTCTGTGTTTTGGGGAGATTTACAAAAAGCGCATGGCCAGCCCGAGCGCCAGCATATGGGCGGGGTAGAAGGCATAGAAGGCAAGCTGCCGGCCCCGGCCGCCCGTGCCCCGCTGCCCGTTGTACAGCCAGATGGGGACGAGCGCCAGCACCGCGAAGCCCTGCAGGGGGAATTCCAGCTCCATCCCGGGCAGGCTCAGGGGCAGGGTCATGCCCTTGTAGGCGAACATGTTGATGAGCATCAGCGCCGCCAGCCGCCCCACCTGTGCCATGGGGAAGCCCCGGAACACATGGAACACCACCACCGTCAGCACCCCCAGCGGCCCGTAGTCCACCATGCCCACCAGGGCCAGCAGCATGGCCGCTGCGATCACTGCGGCCGCCCGCAGGCAGGCGCGGGGGGCATAGGCGCCCTGCTTCATCCGTTCCAGCGCGCGGATGACCCAGAGCCCCAGCAGCAGGGTGAACAGGACGTTCTGATGAAAGGGGTACAGCCAGCTGCCGGACACCATCCGATTGAAGGGCAGCTCAGAGAGAAGGGCGAACGCCAGCAGCCGCTTTGCATAGCGGCCTGCATCCGAGGTGTGGCGGCAGCCCTCGGCCACCTGAAAGGCAAAGATGGGGAAGGCCAGCCGCCCGGCGCAGGTCATCCACAGGGGGTTGCCCGGGGCAACGGTGGCCCAGATGTGATCCAGCAGCATCAGGGCGCAGGCCAGCAGCCGCAGCTGGTCGGCGTTCAGGCCGCCGAAGGGCTTTCGGACGGCGGGGGTGTGTTCATGCATGGGGTGTCCTCCGGGGAAAGATGTTGCAAAAAAGTATAGCACACCCCGGGGTGAAAAACCACGAAAGAAATGTGAAGCCTGCCCCATACTTTCCCACCCCGCCCCATTTGTGCTATACTTTGGTGGAATGTGAAGGGGAGGGGAATGCCATGGAATACTACGGCACCATCGGTACATCCTGCGCCGACCGGGAGACCCTGTGCAGGATGTACCGGGCCGGCATGACCGGCATCCGGCTGAACCTGTCCCACGGCGGACTGGCGGAAAAGCGGGACTGGCTGAGGCTCATCCGCGCCGCCGCCCGGGATGCGGGGGCGTCCACCCGTCTGCTGGTGGATCTGCAGGGGCCGGAGGTGCGCATCGGTGTGCCGTCCCACCCGCTGGAGCTGACCGCCGGCAGTACCGTCACGCTGGGGCAGGGGGACATCCCTGCAGAGCAGGCGGTCGTGGATGCGGTGGAGCCGGGGCAGACCCTGCTGCTGGACGACGGGCGCATCGAGCTGCAGGTCACCGCAAAAGCGGCGGTGCTGCTCACCTGCCGGGTGGTGCGGGGCGGTATCCTGACCGCCCGCAAGAGCCTGGAGGCCCCCGGCCTTGACCTGCACCGGACGCGCCCCGCCCTCACCGCAGCCGACCGGGCCAACCTGGCGCTGGCCGCGGAATGCGGGGTCACCGACGTGATGCAGCCCTTTGTGCGCAGCCGTGCCGATCTGGAGGAGCTGCGCCGCGCACTGGACGAGGCAGGCGCAGGCCATGTGCGCATCCTGGCCAAGATCGAGGACCAGAACGGGGTGCGGCAGCTGGAGAGCTTCTTTGATGCGGCGGATGAGATCGTCATCGCCCGGGGCGACCTGGGCAACGCGGTGCCCCTGTGGCGGCTACCCACGGTGCAGAAGGA